>JBDNHS010000173.1:0-6716 GCA_041688685.1 Kapaibacterium sp. (SeqCode) | reverse complement strand
TATCTTTCATCATCAAATATAGTAGCTCTTTTAATGAAGCAGGTATTGATTGGTTACGCCATATCTTATAAAGATCAAACTGGTTATTTGTGAGAAATGAAAATAGTGATATTGCATAAGGCACAGTAATATATCTCATATCACCAATCGAATTTGGCTTTACACCATATACTTTTTCTGTAGCTTTGAATAAAATTGCTTTAGCTATTGTGTCTTCGAAATAAAAATTATTAAGTTTTTTAGTAAGGTTGTGAGTTATAAATTGAATATAGTTTTTTTGATTTCCTCTTACAACAAAATGCGGCCCAATTAAAATCTTTTTTCCATCAATAACTTCTTCATAAGCATTAATGTATTTCGCAAGTTCTTCTTTGGTAAACATTTGACCTTTAGGATTTTTGAAATCAAATGCTTTTTGTCTTGATTTTTTCATACCTTCTTTCAGCCTTGCATTCTTAAACTGGCCTCTTGCTCTTTCATAAAACCATCTTGTTTGAAGTATATTTCCTTCAGATAATGGAGTATAGATACTTCTACTTAGTTTTTCAAAGTCTATATGATATGGTCTGTTACTACTTAAATCAGCAACAGATACTTTATTTTGTGTATTTGCAAAAGCTGAAATATTTGCTACTATATCACTAAATTTATCTTTATTCTTAATTACAGACAATTTCATCTGAACAAAAACTTTTGAAATATCAACTTTGTCTTTTATTAAAGTATGAAATATAGATGCTGTAGTTTGACCACCATTGACAATTTGAAAGTCTTTTACTGAATTAATATTTAAACAATTTTCTCTCTTTTCTAAAATTACTTCATCTGCCGTAGTGGTTAGTCCATTATTATAAGCCAAAAACATTTCTGGACATTCCATTATTGTTCTACGAATACCATAGTTTGTTGATTTTTTACTACCTACTTGTAAAAATGAACGTACGTTCTGTTCAAGTAGCCTTGCGCCATATTTATCATATATTTTTGCTAATGCTTCTCCTGGAACAATTGCTAGATATGATTGATATTCGCTATTTACGCTAGGAGATTCAATACATGCTATATCAAATCCCATTTCTTTAAAATTTATTGGTATAGGTATATGTGATTTTTCGCTTACGTTGTAAAGTGCCTCTAGGTCAAATATTTTAAAATAAATTTTATAACCGGATATTTCGATATTATCAGGAAGTTCACCGCTGTATAACCCGTTGGTAAGTATCGTAGCATTTACTCTTACTAAGTTATCTCTTAATTCTTTTTCTCTTCCTAATGTATTTGCAAACTGAAAAATTTCTGATGTTTCTTCTATTTCATCTACATATTCATTTTTATAAACTTTTGATTTTTCATTATCGTTTGAATAAATTGCTTTTCTGAAAAAGTTTGTAATTCGCTTTGAAGCTTGTTCTATTTCATCATTACCTGTTTTAGATATCTCATCTAAACCTTTGAAAATACTTATAAATAAATCAACTGTTTCATAATTTTCAGAAATCGAAAAAGCATTTATTTTGTGTTGTTTTGCTGTTCCAAAAGCCTTTTCATCATAAGCCGTTCTATAATTTTCAACCTCGCCAGCTTCAGCTAATAAATCAAGTGCACCTTGTGTAAATATTTGTTCTGAGTTAGATCCGTCTTCGTCTGATTGTTGCAAAGCAGTAATATCCTGCATCCAAGAAGTATAAAAATTATGTAATTCTATATTTTCAATTGATGTACTCATAGATTTGATAATTTATCTAGAACTTGAATTTCTGATTGAATATATTGTTGACATTGAGAAATTATGATGGTATATTTTACATCACCAACACCATTTCTTAACTCGGTTTCTTGAAGTCTTGGAAAATCACCTTCCACGTTATAAAAATTATCTTGCCTCACATGGTAACCAACTGAAGTGTATAAATTCTCGTGTTGGTCAAAATAGCCAACTTCATAAAGCTTTGCTCTAAACCTGTTGATGCTTATTACATCAGCTTGCAGTATTTCTAGTATTGATGTAATTATTTGCGGCAACGATTCACCACTTTCTTGCGTCTTTTCTAATGATAAATGATACAAAATCAATGTTTTTAAGTGAGTTGTATCAAGCTGCCTTTCGCTGCTAATATGTATTTTTTGGTGGTTGTTTCCTATTGTCGTTTTTACTTCCAAAGCCCAATCATTAAATTGAAAGTCTCTTATTTCTTTTGATGTTCCAACCCAAGTATTTAAAACATTTTGGAAGTCTGATTTGTATTGTAGGTATTTTCTAAGAAAAAATAATTCTCCCAATAACCCTCTTTGTTCCTCTGAAGTTAAGCCTTGTAAAGTAAATTTGTTGAAAAGCGATTTCCATTTTTCAAATCTGTTAAGCAATGCGCTTACTAATTTAATTTCGTTTGTTTCTTCTGCAATGCTAGAAATCAAATCTTCACTCAAAACTGAAAAAATATCTTTGTGCTGATTATTAATTAATTTAAATAGCAAGATATTTTTCCCCTTTTGATTTATGTCAGGTAAAATATCAACTTGTATTTCTTGCAGGTTTGTAAATGATGAAATATTTATTTCTATATTTGAAGAAATAGAAGCTGCAATGCCAAGTAACTTTTCAGGTTGTTGCAACGCAATGAAAACATCTGGCAAGATTGAACCTGAAAATCTTCTAATTAATAAGCCTTGTTTAAATGATTTATCATTTTCAAGTTCCTCCCAAATTTGTTTAATCTTCATCGTTATTATCATTTTCTATATCATCATCAATTTTGAATAAATCAAGCAATTGTTCATGTATTGCATACCTAACTGAGGCATTGTATCTGCTTTTTGGAAAGCTGATGGCAAAACCAACTATTGGATTACTTTCTGCTGGTAAATTTGCACCAATTGGATCTAACAAATAAAGTAAAAGTAAAGGTGTTTTAGGCTCTCTAAATTCATTTCTTACAATTTCGCCACTAGGAAAATCATTCTTGTATTCTTTGTTATTTGCTTTGTGAAATGAAATGGTTCTTTCTAATGCTTTTTGATATTCCTCTTTGCTTAAGTCTATGAATTCGTCTTTAGGACTTATAATATGATTTTTACGTATGAAATATGTTGTGCTATCAACTCTTTCATCTGCGTTTGTTCTTCTCCAATATCCAACATCAAAAGTATTATTTGCACTATTTATTTGATATCTGTCTGGTGTTACTGTTTTTGACATTAAGCCAATATTCCAATTTGTCAATTCTCCATTAGCCATTTGTTTGTTTGCGAACTGCAATAAATTTGCAGGGTCAACTCTTACTAAACTATCAGGCACTTTAAATTTACTTAAGAAAGGGGTTATTTTATCAGCACCCACATTTCGCCACAAAAAATTATTTGATTGTTTTTCAAATGAATCGCCTAAAGATGAAATTAATTCTACAGTGGCTTTTAAATTATTCTCAATTACTAATGGATTTTTTTGTAATTGATAGCTTTCAACTAATCTTCCAGCCCAAGACACATCAATGTTTACAGCCCTTCTGATTTTGTTTGATGCCGAAATTTGCAATACTCCTGGATGGGTTCTAACTTTTAAAGCATATTGTTCAGGTGTGCTACCTGCAACATCAGCCATGTAATCAAATTCGCTTCTTAATTCTTCGGATGCCAATGTAATGTGACAAAACCATTCATTTAATTCTCTACTTGTAAAAAGTCTACATAAATCAACATAACTTGGACGGTAGCCGAACCATCTACCCATTTGCATTAATGTATCATACATTCGGGAAGCGCGTAAATAATAGCTAACTGATAAGCCTTCTAAAGTTAAACCTCTTGAAAGTTTATCGCCGCCAATTGCTATTACTGATAAACCATTTTTGTGGTCAAAATAATTTAATGCATCACCTGAACCTCCGTTTATTTCTTTTACAATAATACGAGATGCAGCTTCATTTAATTGTTCTTTTACGTCTTTCCAATTGTGAACTTGGGTATTGCTATCGATATTTCTTAGCTCAGTATCTAATATTTGATGTGAAATAGTTTTATAGCTTTTGAAATCTTCTGAATCTACTTCAAAAATGTGTCTTAATTCTTCAATGATTTGAGACGTTTTGAATTCAATTCCTCTTCTGTAGTAATCAAAAGTATTTTCAACTAAATCCTTTATATGATTTTGCCATACTATGAATCTACTTACGTGAATAAGCATTGAATTGTGAGTGTTTTCTTGTCCTCTCAATCTTCTAATTGCACAAGTAATGATAAAACTCTTGATTGCTATTTTCAGTGATTCTGGCAATTCATCAGGCAATTCTCCTGTTTTTTTGTGTCCGTTAGGTATAAGATTTTGATAGTCGTTTATTCTATTCACAATTGGTAAAACAGTATTTGAAATTTCATCATCTTCAATTGGTCTTATGCCAAAAACTTTGTCTGGTCCAATGTAATTTGTAGCTGCAGGTATATTGATAATAAAGTCTCTTGGAAATATCTGGTCTTCTTCAATTGGGATAAAAATATTTGCAAATGGTGTAGCTGTGTAACCAACATATCCGCTTTTGTTAAATAAGCGAAGTATATCTCTAATCAAGCTATTTATTTTTGTAGATTTATCATCATCTGGATTGGTATTAATAGAAGCATTATCTGCTTCATCATCAATTAATAGAATTGATTTATTATCAATTATTTTTCGCCCATCAGGTAACTCTATTGATTGAGCAGTTAACCATCTTAATAATCGTTCTAAAACTTTATAATTTTTCTTTACTACCGCTACTATAGGCTCGTTAGTGTTGAAATTTATACCTAAAGAACTAGCTGCCCCTGACGTAAAATCTCCATTATCTAAACTTGAAGTTAAAGAATGAGCAATTCCTCCTTGGCCAATTCTTCCTACACCTATTTTTATGCTATTTTGATCAAAAGCTCTTTGGTGCTGGGTATCGAATCCCAAAAACCCTTCATCTAAACGCAATTGTGTTTGACTTCGTAGATTGTTGTGGATACCTGCAAGAACAATTATTAATTTAAAACCTGCATCAGCAGCTTTGCAAATTAATCCTGTGTAGTTTGAAGTTTTACCAGATTGTACTTGACCAACAACCAAACCATATTTGCTTATCCCGTCTTTAATTATTGGATTAAATAAACCGTCCAAAGTACGGTCAGTTAGTTTGTCTAATTGGCTGAGTACATTGTCTGGATAATTTTTATCATACTGTAAATATTCTCTATACCTATTCCAAAAACTCCAAGTAATTTTACTTTTATTCTCTTTAATCCAAGGAACTCTTCTATCTGCCGATTCAATAATTCTAAAATCATCTACTCTAATATTATAAATTGATTGAACTTCTCTAATGAGAATACTTTTATCTAAACCTGCATAATTAGGTATATGAAGTACTTGTTCAACTGCATCTTCAATTTGCTGCAATGTTACCGAACTTGTTGTAGGCAAAAATATTCGAATGGTTTTTATAGCTTGTTGCAGCATGGTAATCTTAATTTATAAATTCTAAAAAGTGTGTAAATAAGTTGAAGGGTTCAATGTTGACTATAGTCGCTTTTGCTTCTTCTGCTTTTTTACCAGACTTAACTAGATTGTCAAACATTATTTGCATTGTATTTCTTATTACATCTTGGTCTTTACCTTCAAATGGTTTTCCTTGAGCTTCTGGCTCTTCACTTTCTTTTATGAAAATTGATTTTGTAGGAATTGTTTCTTCAATAAAACGAAGCAAAATTTCTATTGCTTTGTCTGGTTCTGTTCTGGATTGTGTTTTTACCTTTTCAAGTATTGGATGTTCTCTATTTATCTTATAATACCATTTTTCTGCTCTTTTGTGATCAATCCATAATGGTACAAATAGCTGCCCTGCTGTTCTTTGAATTGTTTTTCCTCTATGGCGGTAAACTTCAACTCCTTGTGCTCTTACTTTTAAAGCATAAGCCCGAATCTGATCTCGATAAATTAGTGGTGGTCTTGCTACTGATTTTTTAATATCTATTTGCCATTCAGCATCTAATGAATTAGGCAAATCAATTTGAATTCTTATTAGTTTGTAATGCTCTTCTTTACGAAACATGCCAAGCCAATCACCTGATAATAAAAGTCTTTCGTTGCGATATATATAAAAGCCTTGTTGTTCATTCCATCCTTTTGTACCTTCAGCTTCTTTATAAGTTTCTTCACTAATTTTCGATTTGTGCGGCAAAACAAATCCTTTTATTATTACTTTACCATTATGCAAAGGTTCTTCTGGAAATGATTGAGTTGCTTGTTCCACTAACAAAAATGGATTCCAAGGTTTTACTTCATTATCTTGAAAAAATATCTTTATTTTTTTACTTTCAATGAACCTATGAAAAACCATTGCTAAATGTTTTTTCACTTGCTCCATAATAATTTGAAATTTATCTAATGCAATAAAGTCATCTTGTTTTAAATGTTTTACTAACCTGTCAATTTCATTCCAAATCACCAATGTTCCAGAGGTTAAATTATCTAAATCATTTGTACTAAAACCTAGTGGCATTAAATCAATTAAATGCCAATACCCTGTTTCATGAACATAATCTAAATCCCAAGTCCAAAAAATTGTGTTGTATTCATTCTTTTTACTAATAACCGTTAGTTTTCTTGCTTGAGAAAAAGATGCAGTTTTTAAGCCTAATCCGAATCTTCCAAGATCTTTGTTGCTTCTATCCTCTAATGGGTTTTTACTTCCAGGGCGCATTGC
>JBDNHS010000172.1:0-2305 GCA_041688685.1 Kapaibacterium sp. (SeqCode) | reverse complement strand
CTTCATTTGTATTTAAATTATTTGTTTGATTATTAGTAGAATCCATATTTTTATAAGGGTTTATAATATTATTATGTAAATAATCTTTATATATTTTTAATATAAACCTTTTTATATATTTTCAATTTTAATAATATATAAAATTTTTAATTGTTAATATAATAGTAAATATGTCATACATAAAAACAATTAATATGAAAAAAAAAGAATCAGATATTAATCGTATAGTGTCTCATAATAGGGCTTTAGAATTAATACCATTTATAATTAATCAATCAGATACAGAGGGCTATATTTATTGTGTGGAAAATAATTTATTTGATGGTTATTTGCAACCAGTTTATAAGATTTCAAGTACTGTAAATATAGAAAATATGTTAAAAGATCACGATGCAAATTATTTTGAGAATACCCTATTAATTAGAAAGATTCCAGTTCCAAGAAAATTATTTTATGAATACATGATGATATTAAGATTGCACGAATACAGAATAAATCCAAATAAAAATTTTTATATTAATTTAAAAAAAATTAACAAAGCATTTGATGAATTAGAATTACTTTTAAAAACACAATCCCAAGACCAAATTCATATATTTTATTTAAAATTCATGGATAATTTCAATGAAAAAACATATTGTACTTTTAAAAACGAAATTACAAAGATAGCAGATTATATACCAGAAATTAAATTAAGTAAAAAAAAATCAATGAAATTTAATTTGAATTCTGATAATTCTGGTTATATTTATTGGATAGAACATCCTTATTTAAAAACATATTTTAATAATGGAGTTCAAATTATAATTCCCTCAGTATCTAATTTAGTTCCATGGATAAAATCATCCTTTATTGAAGATATTAAAGTAATTAAAGTACTCAAAGTAAAATATTTAGATATTGCCAAAAATATACTCTATGAACTAGCATATTTATATAATATAAAAACCTTTTATTATTCAATCACCAAAGAACGAATAATTCAAATATTTGAACTAATTGAAAAATATTTTGACACATATCCAGATAAATTTCAATTAAATTTTGCATTTGGACAAAGAGTTTTTAAACTTAAATAAATAAATTATTTATTCGTCAATTTGATGACTTTTGGCTCCTATATGTGATAAAACATAAATTATACCACCATTTACTAATACGTCATTTATAAAATCAGTATTTTTTAAATATTCTTCTTTCTCTAATGGTGATGATTTTCTAAAAACTATTTTTGAATAATCTTTATTAAATTCTGGTATTGAAGCCGATAATTCAACTCCTCTTTCTTTTGCAATATTTCTTCTTTCTTGAAGAGTTAAAAGCCCCGTATACGAAAAACTCATTCCTTGTAGTTTTGCTTTATTATAAAATAATCGTTTTAGTTCAAGAACATTATCCAATCTTTTTATACTTATAATTTTATAAATTGTTTTTGGATAATTTAAATCAAAAATTTTAATATCAACATATTCTTCTAAATATTGTTTCTGTTTATTTAATTTTTGAATTTCATTTTCTAAATTTGTATATTGTGAATATTCCATAGTATTGTAATAATCTAGTAATAAAATTTTATATTAAATTAATATAGAAATTTTAACACATGGAAGCAATTGTCTTATTTAAATGTACTATATTAAAATGTAATTCTTGCTCAAATTTTTTAATTTTAAATTCACATTCTTTACTCTCGTATGAATTTATTGTATATTTACCCAGTTCTTTTTGTGTCTTTGTTATTATATATTCCAAATTATCAATTCTTTCTTGAATTGCTTCAAAATCGTGTGTTTGATAAATATATGTACTTTCATCTTGTTTTTTTACTTTTTTAGATAATTCGCTTTTTAATATTGCTTCCATATTGTCTTTTTTTATATTTTTATTTCCATCATTAAATGAGCGAATATTTGTTATTTTTTGTCTAATAATATTTCCAACAGATTCTTCAATAGTTCCTTTGCAATATATTAATTGTTGTAGGCAGTCGGTTTTGCCCATTGCTCGATGAATACGTCCTAGCACTTGAATCAAGTCTTGAGCTGACCATGTAGGAGATATTATAGATACTCTGGCAAACTTACCACGTGTATCATGAAGAGATATGCCAGCAGAACCTGATTGTATATTGCATATGATTATCCTGCTTTTATCTGAACAAAAATCGTCAATGGATTTTGTTCTTTCTTTTATTGTCTGAGACCCCCATATAATACATTTGGTATTTAATTTTGAACTTAATAACTCAATGGTTGTTGTAAAATTAACAAAAATTACTACAGATTTGTCGTGTGTTAAATATTTT
>JBDNHS010000171.1:0-1456 GCA_041688685.1 Kapaibacterium sp. (SeqCode) | reverse complement strand
ATAAAGTACCAGATTATAAAAATCACGTTGTTTCTTGTAGTGATACATACATTGAAAATTTAATAATTGATAAACAACAATATGACGTTACAACGGATAAACCTTTGGCTAGAAAAAGATTTGACAATACTAATGGAATTAGTATTATCAGTAAAAGTTCAAAATATAAAGATTTATCCAAACTTGAATTTGATGCATTGGATGAATTTGAGGATTTGGATTTATTTGATACATTGGATGATTATATACTAACTCCACATTATTCCATACCCTTTACACTATCCGCAGTTGAAGAAAATTTTTACAAAAATTTTTATGAAAAATTAGAATTGGAAGAATTTGCTAAATCTTCTAATTATGATAATGAATGTTTTTGCCATTATTGTAAGAATTATTTGGTCTTACCACAATTTGAAAATTTGAATTTTATAAATTCTCATTTTATATTAAATAAAAATTCAAAATATTTAATTTTAGTATTTAGGCTATATCCTGATATATTTTCAGATTATGACATATTAACAAATAAATACTTAAAAATATATATTATGAATTATTTAAATATAAGTGATGTAATTTGTAAGGATATTGTTATTAATCAATATTTTTCAAAAATTACAAATTCTTTAAACTCACACGTTTATGAAATTTTGTTTCATCAACCCAATCTAAAATATATTGATTATGTAAAATGTAATTCTTGTAAAAATTATATGTGTCCTAAACATGTATACCTCTCTAATTGTTATTTTGCTAAATGTAAAATTTGTAATGTGAACAGTTGGACAATATGCGGATGGTGTAAAACAGGATTTAATGAAGAACTTGCTTGCAAATATTTGCATCAAAAAACGATGCAATTTTCGTGAAAAAATTGAAATTTTAAAATAATATCAATAATAATATATAATTATATAACAAAATTACCCAATACTATAAAATGTCTTTTACTAGTACTTTTGAAGAAGAACTCGTCGGGTTGGATAAGACTAATACTATAAATGCTTATTATGCAAGAGATTTGGCAATGGATTTAACCAATTTAACTAATTTAAATAATTTAAATAATTCTAATCTCATAGTTAATTATTTGAGAAAGCTTGGATATTATAACATTAATTTTAAGACTGAAGAAGAAGCATATATTAAAGGTAAAATTATTACATTGATTAAAACGTTGTCTTATTCTGCTCTACTCAATACTAATTTTAGCAATTTAATATCAGAAATTAGAGCTAGTGAAGAGTTTGCCCTATTTTCAAATAGATTAAATCAACGACTAGAACGATCTACTCAATTGAGTCGTTTTATCAATACTAATGATACATATGATTTTTATTTGGCACTTACCTTAGAAGAATTAAATAGTCTTGGATATTAAGTAATATTAAATGATTATTGGATATGATTTTTATATAATATACTGGGATTTTTATAAAAAATTGAAACTAATATT
>JBDNHS010000170.1:0-1910 GCA_041688685.1 Kapaibacterium sp. (SeqCode) | reverse complement strand
ATTTAAAAAAAAATGAAAAATAAATATTTATCCTTTGCTTTTGTATTCTTTTTTTGTATTCTTTTACCAAGTGTTACCTTATCAATACCATCTAAAACATCTCGATTTAATATGAGTGGGGGTAATGAGGTTGTAATCACAATGATTGATGCCAACGATGATGGATTATGGGACCATGCAGTTGTTTGGCTAAACGGTGACTATATAGGTTCTTTTGGTCCATTTCTGAAAGTCAATAAACCTAGTAATACACCTTCTAACTATGATGGAGCTTTTGAAGATGCTACTACAATAACTATGAATGTATTCACATGCCTTGATTCTAGTAAAAGAATTGACTTTGACTTTTATAATGCAAATGCTACAAAATTTGCAGAATTTAGAACAAATTGTAATAATAGTACAGCAATTTTATACAATATTGATGGAGTATCATATAAAACTGTTATTGATATTAATGAGATGTTTGACGTTGAAATTGTTTCAATATCTCCTAATCCTGTAATTGATAACTTAAAAGTTGTTTATCAAATTAAAAATACAGGTAAAATGAACTTGCGTAATAGTTTAGGTGAAAATTTGATTCCTGAAATAATATTAGAAAGTAAAATGGGAATAGAAAACATTGATTTATCTAAATTACCAAGTGGTTTATACTTAATTACAATTGAGTCCGTTAATGGTGTTTTATCAAAAAAAGTAGTAATAAGCAAATAGAAGTCTTCTATCTATATTTTTCATCAACCGTAGCATTAAATCCTGCGGTTGATTTTGTTTTCTTCTTCTGTAATATAATTGCAACCAATTGCTTTTAAAAACTACCTAAGCAATATCAAGGTAATTATTTTTATCTATGCCCTTTAGTATTAGGTTTTGTTTAATTACGATATTATCTTTTTTATTCAATTTTGGGTCTGTTTCTAATAATTCTATCGAAACATCTCTTGCCGATTTAATTATCTCAATATCCTCGATTAAATCTATATATTTAAAGTTTGGTAATCCAGATTGCTTCACTCCCAAAATGTCACCAGGTCCTCTTAATTTCAAATCTACCTCAGAAATTTCAAATCCATCATTAGTTCTCTCCATAGTTTTTAGTCTAATGTATGCAGTTTTTTTGTCCAATTCATTCTGTTCAATGTCAGCATTTTTAATTCTAAAATTATCTTTGGTTACCAAAAAGCAATAAGATTGGTCACTGCCCCTGCCAACTCTCCCTCTTAATTGATGCAATTGTGAAAGCCCAAATCTATCTGAGTTTTCGATGACAATTACAGTCGCATTAGGTACATCGATACCGACTTCAATTACAGTTGTTGCGATAAGTATATCAAAATTTTTGTTATAAAAGTCAAACATTACACTTTCTTTCTCTTTCCAATCCATCTGCCCGTGTATAAGTCCTAATTTATATTCTTTAAAAATTTCGGTACTTAACATTTCATAATGTTCGACAGCGGATTTAATTTCATCTAACTTTTCTGACTTCTCTACCAATGGATAAACAATATATGCTTGTTTACCTTCTTGTACAGTATCTTTAATGAAATCAAATACTTCTTTTAATTGACTTTCAAACTTAATTTGTGTTATTATATCTTTTCTTAATGCTGGCTTAGTTTTGATTACCGAAACATCTAAATCGCCATAATAAGTAAGATTAAGCGTTCTCGGAATTGGTGTGGCAGACATCACCATAATATGTGGCGTAAGACCGCCTAAAGATTTTTTGGCAAAGCTTATTAATTGTGCTTTTTGTTGTACACCAAATCTATGTTGCTCATCAATAATAATCAAACCCAATTTATTAAACTCAACTCCAATCTGAAAGAGAGAATGAGTGCCAATAATAATATGAGTTGTGTCAGACTTGAGCAGTTCTAATGCCTCACGCTTTTCTTTTACTT
>JBDNHS010000169.1:0-2162 GCA_041688685.1 Kapaibacterium sp. (SeqCode) | reverse complement strand
TCAATATTTGCTCCTATTAAATCAAATACAAATACTTGACTAGGTTTACTATCCAGATGTTTGACGAAATATTTAGACCCTGACAGAGTATTTGAATCAGACCACGGACCGTCAATTGCCTCTTCTCCATCAAAAAATACAACTTGGAAATTATAGTTATTAGTATTTTTCCCAAGTTTCTTTGCTAATTCAATGATAATACCTATACTGGTTATTGCATCTATAGACGCTGGACAATTGTCCAATGTAGTAGGTCCGTCAATATGTGCAGATAATATGATATATGGTTTACTTTTATTAAAACTAGCCGGATTAGCTATTATATTTGAGAATGGATATTCCTTATTATTAATTTTTCTAGTAAAATACTGTTCGGAAACTATAAAATTTGGTATTTGATTAAGTAAATGCATTGTATTATTTTTTACAGTTTCTAAATTATTGTTTGATACTGGTCTATATAAAGAATTAGTTTTTGTAAATTCCTTGATAAAATCCAAATCAATTAAATTTAATTGAAAATTTTCCTTAATATTGGGTTTATATAAATAAATCAATAATGACAAATAACTAATTGAAATAATAATTATTATTAAATATTCGATTTGAATATATTTTGTTATATTATTATTTGATGTAAAAAACTTTTTAATAGAGTCCATTTATAAATATAACAGAAATTTTTATAAATGTTATTATTGACTGATGTTAAAAAATATTCTTTATATAAATTTAGAATAATATCATAATATATATAAATAATAATATGCTAATTTATTTATTAGTATTTTCAGTATTATATGCATATGCTCGTTTAACCATTGATTATTTATATTTCGAACCCGCTATAAAAAGGGACATAGACGGATTTAACAATTTAAATTCGGAATATCCTTGTGTAAAAATAAATGGTCATTGTGCATTATATAGAAAAGGAAAAAATTCTAATAAAGTAATGATTATAGCTCATGGAAATGCTGGGTCATTTTTAGACAGAGGATATATGTTTAAAAAACTGGAAAAATATTCTGGAGATATATATTTATTTGAATATCCTGGGTTTAGTGGAATTAAGGGCAACACAAATATAGCAAATTGTATAAGTGAATTATTGTTTTGGATAAACCATGTAAAACCCCAATATAAAAAGATAGATTTATTTGGAGAATCAATTGGCGGTGGAATTATAATAGAAACATGTTCTAGATATTCAATTAATTTTATAAATAAAATATATTTACAATCAACATTTACTTCAATGGGTGATGTAATACATGATTTACATTCCGGATTATATTTTCTATATAATATACTTTTATTAGACGATTTGAATACATGTAAAAAGTTGGGAAATATATCATGTGATAAATGGGTTATTATCCATTCACCAGATGATAAATTAATAAAATATCAACAAGCACAACAAAATTATTTACTTTTACGTAATCTAAATAAACAAGTAAAATTTATCGAAGGGCGAGGAACTCATGGAAATACTTATTTTGAATTAAAGACGGTGAAAAAAGATGGTAAAAGAAGAAAAAACAAAATATAAAGATATAAAATTTATTTATTTTAAATTGATTAACACATGAGCGTGTTTTCATTTTGTAAAATTGTATTTATAAAAGTTATGGATTTTACAAAATAAAAAGCACTTTTGTGAAAAAACTTTGTAAAATTGTATTTTTATAAAAATATTGTATATGATGGGGTTTGAACGAATTTTGATTTTATAATAAATTGGATTTATTAGTAAGGTAGTGATATGTTATATCCTATGCTTAAAGTTTGAATCCTATGATAATGGATACGTTCAAGTGGGCGATTTGGTAGATATTAGACAATTATACTTTTTAACAATTAATATTCCTGCTAACACAGTACCTAATATAGCGATGGATAACCCCAAGCTTGTAAAAATTTTGCGTTTGGTTTCTTTTTTTTTCATTATAGATAATATTTTTTTAGAATTATGTGTATCAGAATTTACTATTTCTAAATTTTGATTTATTTTAACGAGTTTTTCTCTATCAATTTCCAACTGTTCCAGAGTCAAATTTGCTGAACTTTCACAATCTTGCCAATAGACTTTTAATTTTATTAAGATTATTATTAGAATTGTTATAAATATGTTCAATATTAGGATTCATATTTGTTAT
>JBDNHS010000168.1:0-2089 GCA_041688685.1 Kapaibacterium sp. (SeqCode) | reverse complement strand
TATAAATATATATAAATGCAAATATCTATAATTGGTCTTGGTTTTGCAGGAAAAGCAATCTGCAATAGTTTTAAACAAAAAAATATTCAGACTATAAACATATATGATAAATATAAAAATGGTGGTGTTGGTTCTTTAGAATCCTGTTTAAATACAAACATTATTTTGTTGGTATTACCTACTGAATATAATAATATTACAAATGAATATGACAAATCGGCAATTTACGAAACTTGTGATTATTTAGCTGTCAATAATTATAATGGGGTTATCGTACTAAAATCTACTGTAGAACCTGAAACAACAAACAAATTATCAGATAAATATCCAACATTAGAATTTGTTCATAATCCAGAATTTTTAACTGCAAGAACAGCTTTTGAAGATTTTCATAATCAAACACATATAGTACTTGGTAAAGGCAATACTTGTTCTAACGAAAAATTAAATTTAGTAGGGGATTTTTATTCTAAATATTATCCAGATGCAGAAATATCAATTTGTACAGCTTTAGAATCCGAATCAATGAAAATATTTTGTAATTCTTTCTATGCAGTTAAAATACAATTTTTTACTGGATTATATTTATTATGTGAAAAAAATGGCTGTGATTTTTCTATCGTTAAAAATATGATGCTCAAAAATAAATGGATTAATCCAATGCATACAAATATTCCAGGACCAGATGGTAATATTTCTTTTGGTGGAGCATGTTTTCCTAAAGATACTCGTGCCTTAAATGCATATATGGAAAAACTAGATGTACCAAATGCTATTTTAAAAAATACTATTGAGGAAAGAAATACTATGAGAGAAGATAATAACAATTGCAAATAATTAATCCTTTATTTTATCTATCATTAATTTCATTAACCCTGTCTTATTTGACGTATCGCTATCGTTTATATTTGTCTTTATAATATCGTCCAATAATATAACCCTATAGTTAGGTTGAATATTTTTCATTATACATATATCTACACAATCCATAAATGTATATAATTCTTTTAAAATAATATCATACATATGAGACTTGATTAAATATCCATATGATCCCATAATAGAATTACATGACGCCCAACCATTAAAAAATAATTTTATTTCCGGTATTAATCCTCCAAAATAAATAATATCATAATCAGGGACTAATAATCTATTAATTTGTTCAATAAAGTTATCTTCTAATAGCACATCATCTTCTAAAATTAATACAGAATTTAATTTCTCCTCTTTTGCCAATTCAATTGTTTTTATATGTGAAAGTAAACAACCATAATGTCCAGATGTTGGTATATTATTTTTGTGAAGTATTGAAAATTGTTTAATTATTTCAGGATCTTGTCCATCTAATCCAGAAATAATTTTGTATTCGGTAATACCCACATTATTCATCAATTGTTTTATATGTTCGGCTCTATCCGTCCTTCTGGGCAAATTTATAATAAAAATATTATCAAAACTTATTGACATCATAGGTTCCACATCCCTAATTCCAATATTAAAAATATTTACTTGAGAACAAAAGTCCACAAATTCTATCTCTAATTTTATTGTAGAACCTAAATTTAATAAACAACTAATCATAATTCCATGATGAGGTATATTTTTTATAGGAGTATTGACACCTTCATGATTTATCACTATTTTATTAACTAATTTTTTATTAAAACTAAATCTTAAAAATATATTTTTTTTTCCAATAAATTCAATTGTTCCGTTATTTAATAAAGATGTATGTTTCTTTTTTAATTTTAAAATATTATTCCTATATTTATATTCAATGTTATCCGATTTTATTTTTATTCCTTCCATTTATATATTTAATACAGTATTATTTAATTAAATAATATTCCATATTATCATCATTATTTATAGTTGAATTATAATTTACTCTTATCAAGAGGTCATCATCTACATCGGGATTAAGATTAGTAATATCACTATTAGTATCAGTTATAACACTATTAACCCGAATATCTTGATTATTTCCGTCATTCGATTCATTGTTAATTTCACTATCCGCACTATCCACACTATCCACACTATCTTCACTATCTTCACTATCCACACTATCTTCACCATCTTCTTT
>JBDNHS010000167.1:0-8820 GCA_041688685.1 Kapaibacterium sp. (SeqCode) | reverse complement strand
CTTCTAAATCGGGTAGTCTTTCTTCTCTAATTAATTTTTGTACTAAAGCATATTCTCTTGGATGAACTTGAAGCATTGACATTTTGCCAAGATCGTGTAGAAGTCCACCAATAAATTCATAATCTTCAAATCTATGTTTTGAATATAACGCAAGTGATTTGGCAACATTACCAGTTAAATAAGAATGATTGAAAAATCTTTCCATCAAAACTGCAGCGTGTTTATTAGAATTTAAAAAGAATTTAGAATAAATGGATACACTCAAAACAATATTACAAATTCTTTTTGTACCCAATAACATTAAAGCATGAACTATTGAAGTTATTTTAGTTCTTGTAGCAAAAATCGGAGAATTGGCAACCCTTAATAATTTCATAGATAAAACTGGATCTGATTCTATTACTTTCGCAATGTCCTTCAAATCTGTCTGTTTATCTTGAATCATTTTTAGTACTTTACTTGCAATGTGAGGCAAAGAAGCCAATTCTTGCGAGCGTTTAAATACATCAATAATTGCCATTAAATAAATACCTAAAATATCTAATAAATTAACTACAAATATACTAAATTCATTTTACAAATAAAACAAAAAAACAAGAGATTAAAAATAAATCTCTTGTTTTTGTAAATTATTAAATTAAATTTAGAAGTAATAAGTTTTAAATACTAGAAGCAATAACTAAAGCAACAACAGCCATCAATTTAATTAAGATATTAATAGATGGACCAGAAGTATCTTTAAAAGGATCACCTACAGTATCACCGGTAACTGCAGCTTTGTGAGCTTCACTACCTTTGTAATGCATCTTACCATCAATTTCTACACCTTCTTCAAACATTTTTTTAGCATTATCCCAAGCACCACCAGCGTTAGATTGGAAGATCGCCATTAAGACACCTGAAACAGTAACACCAGCAAGTAATCCACCTAATGTTTCTGCACCAAAAGTAAATCCAACAACTACAGGCGAAATTATCGCTAATAATCCTGGCATAATCATTTCTTTAATAGAAGCTTGAGTAGATATTTCTACACATTTTGCATATTCAGCTTTACCTTCAGCTTTTTCATAAGTTTCCAAATCTGCTTTTGACCATTTTGATTCATCGTGTCCAGCTCTTCTCATCACTTCCAATGCCGCAGTGAGTTCGGGAATATCTTGAAATTGTCTTCTAACTTCTTTTATCATTGCCATTGCAGCACGTCCAACAGCTCCCATAGCCATTGCGGAGAATACAAATGGAAACATTGCTCCAACTAATAATCCAGCCATTACATTAGGGTTCGCAACATCAATTGTTGTAATCTTTGCTTGTTGCATAAATGCAGCAAATAAAGCTAAGGCTGTAAGTGCAGCCGAAGCAATAGCAAATCCTTTACCAATTGCAGCAGTTGTATTACCTACAGCATCTAATGTATCTGTTCTTTTTCTTACTTCTTTTGGTAAACCAGCCATCTCAGCAATACCACCAGCATTATCCGAAATTGGACCATAAGCATCAACTGCTAATTGAATACCGGTAGTTGATAACATACCCACAGCAGCTATTGCAATACCATATAAACCAGCATAATGGAATGATAATATAATACCAGCAGCGATTACTATAGTAGGAATTGCAGTTGACATCATACCTACTCCCAAACCAGCAATAATATTTGTTGCTGCGCCTGTACTTGATTGTCTAACGATTGACATTACTGGACCAGTACCTGTACCAGTATAATATTCAGTTACTTTACCAACTATCAAACCTGCAACCAACCCTACTATAGTTGCAATGAATACACCAACAGAGGTATAAGGAATACCGTCTCTTAATGAACCCCAAGTTTCGGGTAACATCCAGTTAATAATAAAATAAGATAAAATTAACATACCACCTGCAGCACCAAACTCACCAATATTTAAAGCAGTTTGTGGATTACCACCTTCTTTTACTTTTACAAAAAATGTACCTAATATTGAAACTAAAATACCAACACTGGATAAAATTAATGGTAAAATTATTGGTGATAAACTACCAAATGGTGTTCCAACAAATTCAGGTAATGAGAAAAATACTATACCTAAAACCATTGTTCCAATAATTGCTCCAACATAAGATTCGAACAAATCGGCACCCATACCAGCAACATCACCAACATTATCTCCAACATTATCAGCAATAGTTGCTGGGTTAAGTGGATGATCTTCTGGGATACCAGCTTCAACTTTACCAACTAAATCGGCTCCAACGTCAGCTGCTTTAGTATAAATACCACCACCAACTCTAGCAAATAATGCAATTGAAGAAGCTCCAAATGAGAAGCCAGTCAATACATTAATTATTTTAGTTAATGATACTTCATCAGTAGTACCATATAAATTAGCATAAATAATAAATAATATACTTAAACCTAATACACCAAGACCAACTACTCCCATTCCCATTACAGAGCCACCAGTAAAGGCAACTTGTAATGCTTTATTCAGACTTGTAATTGCAGCGTTAGTAGTTCTAACATTTGCTTTTGTTGCTACTTTCATACCAATATATCCTGCTAAAGCAGAACATAAAGCACCAACAACAAACGATACTGCAACCAATGGACTTGAGTCCTCAGTTCTCGAACCATTCCAAGCTAATAATCCAGCGACAACAACTACGAATATGAAAAGAATTCTATATTCTGCTCTTAAAAATGCCATTGCACCATCAGAAATAAATTTTGCAATATTTTGCATTTTCTCGTTACCTGGATCTTGTTTGGCAACCCAATTAGACTTTATAAATGTGTAAACCAAAGCTATAACTCCAGCTATTGGTATCATATATATTAATGAATTCATTTAAAACCTTTATATATTAAAAAAATATTTATTATTATTAATGTAAATTAAAGTTGGAAAGAAATACCAACACCTAAAACTTGTTTCACTTGTAATCTCTTACCATCACCAACTTTTGTTTTAAGTCCATTTATTGATTCATAAATAGGAACTTTTGTATCATCATCATAAATAAATTGTAAAAAGATATTTGCCGCTAAAAACTTATTGATTTTCATTACAATAGTTGTTTCACTATTTATGTCAATATTTTTTCTATTTTCTACTCTTCTATCAGTGTAATTGTTAAATAAATCTAATCTTGAAATTAAATTCACATTTTCAAATACTTCATATCTAAATTGAGTAGTTACTTGAAAACCTAAATTCATTACCAAAGTTTCAGTTTCTTGAATAATTATGCCCGTTGAATCTCTAATTTCTACTAAATTTCCATATAAACCAGTATTAGCTATATTTTTATCATTGATGAAAATTAATCTACCAGTAATTGGAGAAGCAATCACCGAAATAATATTTTCATATTTATACTCCACACCAAGACCTACAATCAAAAAAGCAGGAGCAAACATATTAGAAATCACCAAACTGTCATTAGGATAATTATAGCCTTTATCAAATTGTGTTTTGAAGTTAAGTAGAGCTGAATAATAAAAATCTTTTTCATCTACAACTCTATAACCTAAAGATGAAATATAATCAATTTTATCTTCATTTTTTCTAATACCAGAATCCTCATTATTAATCAAACCATAACCCAAATCTAAAGTATTATCCCATTTGATTTCGTCATCTGTATAATTAAAAAAATAATTTAGTAAACCAGTGGTTGAATATGAACTTTCACCACCTCTCGCCCAATTTGTAAGTGATAATTGATTAAAATTGACACTAAAAAAGCCGCCTTTGTTCCAATTTGTAAGAGTATCAATATTATCTTGAGCAGATAAAGTGATACTTGAAAACAAAAATAGAGAAATTATGAAAAATTTTATATTTAAAAACTTAATAAGTTTATTTTTTTTACTAATCATTAATTTAGATATTTTAATAATTTATTGATTTGATAATAATATTTGAAAATGTTCAAATTTTTGAATTATTTACTAAAATTTATTGAATTTACTGATTTTTCGAAAGTTGGCAAATAGTCTTTTTCTTCTCCAACGAACCAAGTAAGTGAAATTTGTAATAATTTATTATCATTAATTACATAAAATATTCTACCTTTCACATCTTTGTTGGCACTATAATTTAAGAAATAAGCTTCTTTACCACCTAATTTTGTTGAGTTTAATTTAGAAGCACCTGCAATACTTGATTGATTTTCTTCAGCAATTTTTTTCAAAGTTGTAGATTTAGCATCTCTTACGTCAACTCTTATATTACAATCTGCTCTTCTATCACCAGTAAAGTTACGGGAATAAATTACTCCATTAGCTTTTGTTACTTCAGCTCTAAAGTTATCAGGAATTTGGATATTAAATCCTTGACCTGAAAAGTTTTTGAGAGTAGTTGATGCTGGTTCTGCTTCTACTAATTGTACAGTAGTGTCAGCAGTTCTTTTTGGAGGATTTACAGCTAATTTTATACTTTTGAAAATTTCGTCAAATTTATCTTTATATAATTCATTTGTATTAGCAAAAGTTTCAAAATTAATTACTGTAGCAACTTCATTATCTTTTGTAGCAATATATGTAACGCCATCAAAACTACCATCTTCCAATTCAAAAGTATAAGTAAATTTAGTTGCAGAAACTCCATCAATATTTATTTTCTCTGGAGCAGAATAATATTCTGCAGGGAATAATTTACTTTTTTCAATTACCATATCAAAAGTATTAGCAGAGTCTAAACTCATAACTTGTAAGTCTATTTTTGCACCAGGGAAACCAGTTGCATCATATTTATAAAATCTATTTTGAGACTCTTTGTTTGAGAAAGATATTATTCTTTTTGTTGGAGTAACAATATTTATCCAATTTGAAGGGACTTTTAATTCAAATTTTCGAGTTTCGTCCATTTTTACTTCTAAGTTAGTGATTTCTATTGGTTTTGGACCTCTATCACAAGAATTTAATAATATTATAATACTAAAAAGTAAAATAGTAGAATTAATAAAATTTTTCATAGTAATGCCTATAATAATGTGTAATAATTTTAAAAATATTTTTTATACTTACTAAGTTAACAATAAATTGGAAACTAATTATTAAAAGTTAATAACAAATCTTAAATTATTTATCTTAAAATTTTTAGTATATATTTAAAATTCGCCTGCCCCTTGGTCAATCCAACGCTTCATACCATTAATTTGACTTTCCGTTGGTAGAGGTAAGTTATATATATATAAATGATTATTTTGTCCATTAATAATTTGAAATAATACACTTGAAGTAGAATTGTTTGGTATAACCAAACCTAAATTAGCAGACTCAAATAATCTAAAATAACTTGCCATACTTCTTCCACCGGCTAAATGGAAATCACTATGACAACCTGAATATGCACATCTAAAATTCAAAAAAGGTTGATCACTTGTATAATAATTGACTTGCCCACTATCTGGGAAAACAACATTTGAATTATTCAATGTACCAACACCTTCATTACAAGAAGTTAAAATTATTAAGATAAAAATATTTATTAGTAAATAAATAAAAATATTTGAAATTTTATTTTTAATTACATTGACCTTTTTAATTTATATTTTAGAATATTCTATTATTGATTAATAAGATTCATCATCATTTGGAAAATCTGCACTCTTAACATCTTTAATATAATTAGAAACAGCTCCAGTTATAATAAACTCTAAGTTAGTATATGTTCTAACAAACCTTGGTTTAAAATCATTAGAAAGACCTAACATATCTGTATTCACCAATATTTGCCCATCACAATGATTTCCAGCACCTATACCAATTGTTGGAATAAATAAACTTTCAGTTACTTTTTTTGCTAATGTTGCAGGGATTTTCTCCAAAACAATAGCAAATGCACCAGCTTCTTGTAATAACATTGCATCTTCAATAATTTGCAATGCCTCAGACTCTTCAATACCTCTCGCTTTATAAGAGCCAAAACGATTAATACTTTGAGGAGTTAGTCCCAAATGCCCCATCACTGGTATTCCAGTTTGCACCATTTTCCTAACGGCTTTTACAACACTTTTGCCACCTTCAAGTTTTATGGCAGAGCAGCCAGTTTCTTTCATAATTCTACCAGCATTTCTTAGCGCCTCATTTGCAGTAACTTGATATGACATAAAAGGCATATCAACAACAACTAAAGCTCTTGAAACTGATTTAACTACTGCATTAGTGTGATAAATCATCTGGTCAACTGTAACCGAAAGAGTAGTGTCCATACCTTGAAAAACATTACCCAATGAATCGCCAACTAATATAATATCAATACCTGCATTATCAATCAATTTTGTTGTCAATGAATCGTAAGATGTGAGGCAAGAAATTTTCTCACCTTTATCTTTCATTTCTTGAATACTTCTTGTTGTAATTTTTCTTGATTCAATTCTATTAGAACTACTCATTTATTTTTAATAAAAATTATTTGAAATGCCAAATTTGTTACTTACAAACCCACTAACTTTTAATTCAAATCACCCAAATATCCTTATTATTCGCCCTGACCCATAGAATAACCAGCTTTACCATCGAAATTATATAGATTTTCTATTTTTATAAAATCCAAACCTTTTCTATCAATTTTATCTAATAAATATACAATATCAGATTGTGCAATTGGCTCTAAATCCATTTCTTCTTCATCTACTACCATTGACTTAATAGACACAAATCTACATCTCCAATGGTCTGTACAAAAAGTTTCTTTCATACCGTTAGGATATACTTTAACCCCGCGATTAGTTATCATTTTTAATTTAAATCTGATGCCAGTAATACTTGTTATAATCTCACCTATTATATTAGGGTCTCTATCTTGATCATCCCAACAAAGAAAAACATCTACACCTACTAACTCTTTTTTTAATTTAGGTTTAAGTACATATTTTTTCAGTAAAATTGGCTTACTTTCGTTAGAATATTCGATTGGCTTGAGAATAGAAGGTTTTTGACCAAGTCTTGCAATTACTGCGTCAGTAAATTCTTTTGTTCCAACTAATTTTGTACTATTTTGTGAATTATAAATATCACCTGTATGAATACCATCTTCCAATGTTTTTAATAGTGCATTTTGTATTTTAGAAGCTATTTCATTTTTTCCTAAATGAACCAACATCATAACTGCACCATTAATTAAACCACTTGGATTTGCTTTATCCTGACCTGCAATATCTGGCGCCGAACCGTGGATAGCTTCGAACATAGCAAAACCTTCACCCACATTAGAAGAACCACCCAAACCTACTGAACCTGCAATTTGTGCTGCAATATCTGATACAATATCACCATATAAGTTTAAAGTTACAATTACATCAAACCTTTCTGGTTTATCTGCAATCATAGCTGCACCTATATCAATAATCATGTGATCTTTTTCGATTTCAGGGTATTCTTCACCTATTTCATTAAAAATACTATGAAATGCACCATCACATAGTTTCATAATATTATCTTTTGTCATACAAGTAACTTTTTTTCGGTTATTAGCTTTTGCATATTCAAAAGCATATCTAACTATTTTTTCGGTACCGGGGATAGAAATTAGTTTTAATGCTTGAAAAACTTCGTCAGTTTGTCTGTGTTCAATACCAGCGTATAAATCTTCTTCATTCTCTCTAATTATTACCAAATCCATTGTAGGAAAATATGATTTAACATAAGGAGTATAAGCAACACAAGGACGCACATTAGCGAATAGACCTAATGTTTTTCTAATTGTTACATTCAAGGACTTATAACCTCCACCTTGTGGAGTTGTAATCGGAGCTTTAAGAAATATTTTATTATTTTTAAGATATGACCAAGAATCAGAAGAAATTCCAGCAGTATTACCTTGTAAATATACTTTTTCACCAGTTTCTATTACATCATATTCCAAATTTGCGTTAGCAGCATTTAATATCTTAATTGTAGATTCCATTATTTCAGGACCTATTCCATCTCCATAAGCTACAGTAATTCTTTGCATTGTCTTTATTTTATTTTTAAATTAAACATACTTTTTTTACAAAGTTAAGATTTTTTATTTTAATTTTGGAAACTCTTTAGAAAATTTATCACATAAACTTATCAAAATCACTTAATATTATAAAAAATGACAAATCAAAATTTAATTAAAATACTCGAAAATATATCATTTCTATTAGAACTTAAAGGTGAAAATAAATTTAAAATATTGACTTATAAAAAAGCCATAGAGATTATTGAAGATAATGATATGGATATTGAGAATTTAGTATTAAATAATGAATTAAAAAATGTAGTTGGATTTGGCGAGGCACTTGTTAGTAAAATTCAAGAATTTGTTAAAACTGGTAAAATTGACTTTTATGAAAAACTTAAAATTGAATACCCCGAATCTTTATGTGAAATAAATAAGATTAAAGGATTGGGTATTGTAAAAATTAGATTTCTTTATGATATAATAAAAATAACCAACGTTAGTGAATTAAGTATTGCAATTGAAAACGGACAATTATCGAATGTAAAAGGATTTACTGAAAAACTCATTAATCAAATCAAAAAAGGAATCGAAAATATAATCACTTATAGTTCAAAAACTTATTATCACTTGGCATTAGATGAAGCAAATGAAATTGTAGATAATCTTAAATCTATTGGATATAATAAAGTTCGATTAGTTGGTGATATTCCAATGTTTGAAAATGAAATTGATAAAATAGATATAATCGTTGGACTTGATAGTGTAAATTTGTTTGATTTTAATCATTTAAAGTCAAATTTGATTTTTTATCAACTTGAAGAGTTAGAAAATCCATTATTCTATAAATTTTACATTAGTAAAGCTAAATCTGGAATTAAAATTGAGTTGGGTATAT
>JBDNHS010000166.1:0-5010 GCA_041688685.1 Kapaibacterium sp. (SeqCode) | reverse complement strand
TAATAATAGAAAATAAAAAAACAATAACTAATATTTTTATAATATCAGTTGTAAGATCAACAAGCAATTTATCTACATCTTTCAATAAAAAGCTTGTTCTAAGGACAGCAGTTTGTTTATTATTAATTTCTAGTGGGAGTGCAACATATAACATTTCTTTTTTGAGTGTTAAACTAAACCTTGTACTTTTACCCACTAAACCATTGATTGCTGAATATATTTCTGGACGGTCGTAATGATTATCCATATTTTGAGGATTTTCTTTTGAATCAGCAATCACCTCACCATTTAATTTAATTATCGTTATTCTTGTATTTAATTTTTGACCAAGTTTAATTACAAAATTATTTAGAATAAAAACAGAATCAACATTATTATTAAAAGATAAATTACTAATATCAATATTTTTGTAATTCAAATAACCAATAATATTAAATTGAAGTGATTTATTGATAGTCGAGAGTTCTTTTATTGAGGAGTCGTAATAGTGGGATTTAATTGATTGAAATGTAAAAAAAAGAATTAAACTTACGATAATTATTGTGGAGTAAAAATAACTAAATATAATTCGTGTAGATAATTTTTTCATTTCATTTTTTAGTTATAAAAAGCATAGGGTTTTTATTAAATTAAATTGTTTCTTGTTATTATTGAATTTAATATTATTCTTCAAGTTTATAACCAACACCTCTAATATTTTTAATATATTTACCACTTTCGCCTAACTTTTCTCTTAAATTCTTGATATGTACATCAACTGTTCTGTCAAGAACTCCTTTCTCATTTCCACCTAAGTTCTCTAATATTTGTTCTCTGGCATAAACCCAACCTTTTTTCTCTGATCTTAATTTTAATATTTTAAATTCAGAAGACGTTAAATCTATTTTGATACCACTTACAAATACTTCATACTTTAATAAATCAATTTCTACGTTATTCCCTATTTTTACTTTATTGCCTTTAATAGGTTTATTTTCATCTCTTCTGATAACTACTTTTACTCTGGCTACCAACTCTCTGGGTGAAAATGGTTTAGTTACATAATCATCAGCACCTATTTCTAAGCCTAATATTTTTTCCATTTCATCACCACGTGCGGTAAGCATAATAACTGGAATAGAGGCAAACTTTTCATTTTTCTTCAAAAATTTGCAGATTTCAAATCCATCTGAATCAGGCAACATCAAATCTAAAATTACTAAATCAACATCATTTTTTTGAATGTAATTTAAAAAATCTTGGCCTAAAGTAAATTCCTTAGTTTTAAAGCCAACTTTTTTTAGATTTAAGGATACAAGTTCTAAAATATCTTCTTCATCATCAACTATTGCAATCGTTTTAGTTGATAAATTAGAATAATTACTTAAACTTTCGTTTGTTATATTTTGAAACTCTTCCATTTTTTAACTTATTACTTATTTATTTAATAATTTTACCCATTTTACCAAATCTTCAATAACTTGAGAATCAACATTACTGACTTTATTATAATGGCTCGGACTTGGAACACCTTCTACTTTAATAAAAATATGATTTAAATTATCATAAAATTTGTAATTTACATTCTGATTATCTTTGAGTATATTTTCGATTATATTTAATTCAACAGAAGTTACCTGATAATCCTTCCCACAACTCATTATCAATAAAGGGATTTTTGATTTTGCTAAATTACCATTAAAATTATTTTTTTCCAAAGAATTAAAATATTGTTTAGATAAACCAAGTGGCAAATTTTCTTCTTTATTGTTTTTCAGATTTGAAATTTGGATATCCAAATTATCTAATTGTTTTTGCTCTGCCGAATCCAAAGTATTATCTAAAGTAAATATATAATTATATTGTTCTTTTACAATTACTTCTAAATTTCTAGCAGGAGTTGCCATAAAAATACTAGCGTTAATATCTTCTTTAAATTTTGAATTATTTAGGATATATGGTATGACAGTACCACCTTGACTATGTCCTAAAATTATCAAATTCTTGATTTTTATTTTATTTATTTTGCAATAATTTTGTAAAAATTCAATAGCATAATCAGTATCTTCGTAATATTCTTCGTTTAAAGTAAGGTCTAAATTATTTTGAAATATCTTTTTGCCATAAATTTTAGTTCTTTTATCAAACCTAAAAGTAATAATTCCTTTACTAGCTAATCCATGGGCAATGTCTTTGAATGGTGAATTCGGTCCAATTTCAGAATCTCTATTATTCGGACCGGATCCAGAAAGCATTATAACTGCATTTAATGATTTTATATAATTCGGAATACATAAAGAACCTTTAATTAAAAAATCTTTATTTCCGAATTCTATTTCATTTTCGACAAACCTTGAAGTGTCAATATAACTAATTAAATTATTTGTTTGCCTTTCATAAGTTGGAATAAAAAACATTCCAGCAACATTATAATTCGAATCTATAACTATTCGTGCATTTAGTAAAGACTTTTCAAATTTTAATACAATTTCTGATATTTTTAAATTATCAGTTTTTGAATTACCAATACTTACAACATTTTTGAATTTACCAAATGCACTTTCTAATTGAGTGTATGTTTGTTTTAATTGATCTAATGAAACTAAACTTTTTATTTTTTCATCAAAAAAACTATAAGATTCTGTATAATTTTCTGTTGTAAAGTTTTCAATAAACTCTAAAGCAATTTTATTTGATTTCTCAAATTCATCTTTTTTGATATCTAAAGAATATAACATCAATAAATTGACAAATAATATACTTACAAAGTAACAAAACAAATATGTTAATGTTTTTTTATTGATATTTTTCATAAATTATATTAAATAAAAACAACTCTTTATTTACTCAAATAAATATTAAATATCCAAGTTTTTTACATATTGAGCATTTTTTTCAATAAACGCTCTTCTTGGTTCAACATCTCCGCCCATTAATGTTTGGAATACTTTTGTAGCAACTACTGCATCTTCAACTGTAACTTGTAATAAAGTACGTGTTTCTGGGTTCATAGTTGTATCCCAAAGTTGTTGTGGATTCATCTCACCCAAACCCTTAAATCTCGAAATAGAAATACCATCAGCATTTGTTGTAATTTCTTCATTAGGATCATCAGACTTTTTATAATTTTTTGATTCTTTACGAATTTTTTGAATTATTTCATCTCTTTCTGCATCGTTATAAGCATAATATTCTAATTTACCTTTTTTCAGTTTATATAATGGTGGCTGGGCAATGTACAATTTTCCATTTAAAACTAAATCACGCATGTAAATAAAGAACAAAGTTAATAACAAAGTTCTAATATGAGAACCATCAATATCGGCATCCGCCATTAATATAATTTTACCATAACGCAAATTTGAATCAACGAAATTAAAATTATCATCAAACTCAGCTCCAATAGCCATAAATATGGTTCTAATCTCTTCATTCTCTAATATTTTTGAAAGTCTTGCTTTTTGAACATTAAGAATTTTACCTTTAAGTGGTAAAATAGCTTGAAATCTTCTATCTCTACCTTGTTTTGCAGAGCCTCCGGCAGAGTCACCTTCGACCAAATATACTTCGGTTTCTTCTGTTACTTTTGATGAACAATCAGCTAATTTACCTGGCAAAGAAAATGAATTCATTGAGTTTTTACGTCTAATCAAATCTCTTGATTTTTTTGCAGCGATTCTAGCTTCTGCTGCTTTTTCTGCTTTTTCAATAATTCTTTTGGCGACAGTCGGATTTTCATCTAAATAAGAACTTAATCCACCACTTGTAATTGTTCTTACAACACCCTCAACTTCCCCATTACCCAATTTTGTTTTGGTTTGACCCTCAAATTGTGGTTCAGCAACTTTTACAGAAACAATAGCTGTAAGACCTTCTCTAAAATCTTCACTAATTAAAGTTAATTTATCATCTTTAGATTTTTTTGATTGATTACTTACAAAATACTGATTCAAAGTTCTTGTAAGAGAAAATCTAAATCCTGAAACGTGTGTTCCGCCTTCTACAGTATTGATATTATTTACGAATGATAACAAGTTTTCAGTATAATCTGTATTGTATTGGAAACATACTTCTACTTCTGTTATAGTATCAGAATCGCCGGTATCAGAACCACTAATATAAATAGGATTTATTAAAGCATTAGAGCCTTCGTCAATATACTTTACAAAGTCAATTAAACCACCAGAATAATGAAAAGTTTCAGAATCATTTTCTAATTCATCAATTATTTCTATACTAATTTTAGGATTTAAAAAGGCTAATTCTCTTAATCTATCTGTAGTTTTAGTAAATTTAAATTTTACTGTTTTAAAGATTGTATCATCTGGGTAAAATCTGATATTTGTACCAGAAGTTGTAGTTTCTCCAATTACTTGTACTTCAGTTACCGGATGACCTTTTTCATAAGTTTGTCTGTAGATTTTGCCTTCTCTATTTACAGTGGCAATCAGAGTAGTTGAAAGTGCATTTACACACGAAACACCTACACCGTGTAATCCACCAGATACCTTATAAGTATTTTTATCAAACTTACCACCTGCGTGTAGCGTACACATTACAACTTCTAAAGTTGATATTTTTTTGACCGGGTGAGGTCCAGTTGGAATACCTCTACCATCATCTTGAACAGAGCAAGAGCCATCTGAGTGAAGTATAATTATAATTTTTGAACAATAGCCAGCCAAAGCTTCATCGATTGAGTTATCAACAACCTCATTTATTAAGTGATGAAGTCCTCTTTCGCCAATGTCACCAATGTACATTGCAGGTCTTTTTCTTACTGCTTCTAGGCCTTCTAATACCTTTATACTATCTTCACTATAACTAACTCTTGTGTCAGGCTTTTGTTCCCCATCATTTAGATATTCATTTGAAAATTTTACATTCAAATTTTGATCTTCGTCTTTAAAGTCTTTTTTGTCCATTTTAAATTTTGATTTTTGATTTTTAAATTTTACATTATTTATAAAGTTTGAAAAACTAAATTTATTATAAGTATCTATATATATTAAAATTATTTACAGTATTTTA
>JBDNHS010000022.1:0-2054 GCA_041688685.1 Kapaibacterium sp. (SeqCode) | reverse complement strand
TTTGGATTTCTGTTAATTAGAGATATAATTCTCAAACTAAATGGCAAATTTGAAATAGAAAATAACCACCCCAAAGGTACAATCGTAAAAGTAACACTCCCTCAAAAATTATAAATCCATTTGTTTATTAATATATATTCATAAGCACCCATATTTTGGCAAAAAACATCAATATTACCCTACTTTGTGGGGTGTTTTTTCTCATTTATTCTCCTTAAGTTTGAATTGTAAATAATTTTTATTTATAATTAAATAATATAAGAGGAATTTTTATGGCTTTAAGCAACCAATTACAATCTTGGTTAATGGCAAATCAAGATAAATTTGCTCCTGAGCAAATCTTTCTAATAACTAATAGTCTGGAAAAAGTTCATCCAGATAAAGAAATGATGATAAATAGTATCAAATTAGTCGATCCAAGTCAAATAGTATTATTCGCTTGGCTTTTAGGTATAGATGGATTTTTTATAGATCAAGTTGGTAGAAGTATAATAAAAATTTTATTATGTCTTACCTTCATAGGTGCTTTATTCTTTATTATTGATGCTTTTGGCGCTAAAAAACGAGCTCAAGAATATAATTTTAAACAATTTCAAAAACAAATAAATCAATTAAATTAGGAATTTAAAAAATGAAAAATATAAAATATATATTTATAGCAATTTTACTTTCAATTTCATTTATTAGCTGTGGAAATACTGTAGAAGATGATATTAAAGATCTTGCTGAAATTACTGTAGATGTTCAGTTAAACACTGCATTATTTTTTAAAGGAGAGTTGTCTGGCAATGAAGTAAAAAAGAAAAATGAAGAATTAACTAACAAACTCGAAAAAATTAAGTTAGGTATGGATGAAAAGCTAAAAGACAAAACAGCCGAAGATAAAGCAAACTATAGAAAGTTGCTTAAAGAAGAAATTGAAAAACGTTTAAAAGAAGTAAAAGAAGAAAATAAAAAATAAGGAATTTTAAAAATGAAAAATATAAATCTTGCTAAAATGATATTTTTAATTATAATTGTAATTATATATTCATTAACTTCGTGTAGCAATAAGGAGTTGATTTATAGAACTTATCAAAGAGATTCTTTATTCACTGTTCATAGTAGATTATTATCTTTAAATAATAAAAATGAAGATAAAATCCAAAATAACTCAGAATTAATTAAAGAACTTAATGATACAATATTTAAATTTAAAAGAAGTAAATCAGAGTTAGAAAAAGACATTCTGAATTTAAAAATTGAAATTGATAACAATGAAAATATTAAAAAAACAAATGAAAAAGAAATTTTAGATAAAAACTCCATTATTTTAAATTTACAAAACAAACTATTAAGTTTAGAAGAAGAGGTAGAAAATTTAGAGAATCGTTTATTATTAAGTAGAGATAAAGAAATAGAAGTTACTCAGGAACTTTTACATTTACAAAATGCAAACTTAACTACTGATAACAATGATTTTCTAAATAAATACTTGAATAAGCAAATTTCAATTAATGATTTAAAATTAAGTATGAAATTAAAACAATTATATCTTATAGGTAATAATGATAATTATGATTATAATGGAAATAATGTAAGAAGTTTCCCAAATGTATTTTATGATTACCAAATATCAACTTATTTTTCTCCAAAAAAGGGAGTTATTTTAGATGGTCCACTTGAAGATTTATTACCAGAACTTGAATTTGTGAAAGATAAATTATTGACTTTTAAATACAAAAACGGAAATGAATATACATTTTTAGTTAAAATTACAGAAAATTTAAATGAGATTGGTCAAAAAGAAACTAATTTTAGTTTAATTGCAGAAGGTAATAACAGTAATTATAGTGAAGGTATAAAAAATATAAATTTAAAAATAATTAAAATTCAAAGTGAGGCATATTTGTTAGTAAAAAATTCAGATTTAAATTTATTTGGTTTGAATACTGGGAATTTGAATAGTCATTATTTTGAAAATGAAAATAGTCAATTACACTACACAAATTGCGCTTATTTCTATATGAAAAAAGACAAAACTGTTGCTACTAATACTCCTTTAGATGTTGATA
>JBDNHS010000165.1:0-10944 GCA_041688685.1 Kapaibacterium sp. (SeqCode) | reverse complement strand
TATTAAGTCAAGTATAAAATAACTAAAAAAAGTTGCATAAGATTTTAGATATTTTATTTTGCAACCTTGACTTAAGTCCTTTAAATTATAATAAAAAAAGGGTTTATGAAAAAAATAGATAAAAATGTTTTATTTCTTCTTAGTTTTTTCGTTATTTTGTTGGCTGGTGATATACTATTTGCAAATGCTCCAAGAATATGTATAGAGTTAGATATTGATTTCTGTCCTGGCGCAACCTATGCGACTTTATCATCTTTTACTATGGGGAGTAAATTTAAAAAACAGAGAATTGGTGGTTCCGAACACGTTATAGAACAAACATATAGGTCAAATGAAGTATCAGTACAGGCTGGTGTAACTACTGAAAAAAGGATATTCGGTAGAAAATTAGGTTGTTGGAGTGCTGGTAGTGATCAAAAAACTTCTTATAGAAATTTATTTTACCATAATTTCAAAAGATGGCCTACTGATGCTGAATTAGCAAACATTACATTTACTCAAGCCTCTGATTGGTTCAAAAGTTTACATCAAAATAAATGTCGTCCTCTTGGTCCGAGATTTGCAAGAGTAGATGGGACAACAACAGAACAGGTAGGTGGAAAAGTTTGTTTTAATTTCCCAAATCAATGGTTCACACAATATGGATTTCGAGGAGATGTTTTTTTGCCCATTTTTATGGAAATAAAATTTCCTAATGGAAAAATTTGTCAGATTGAACCATTAACAATTAAAGGTGTACCGAGGCCTCCTAATGGACAATCTGTTAATGTTAAAGTGAGGGTAGTAAAACCTTGCACAGGATGTTAATAAAATAATAAAAAAATATTAAAAACAAATAAAAAATTATAAAATATAAAGGATATTATGAAAGTACTTTTAGCTCTTTTAGTGTTATCCACTACACTTTTTTTTAGTTCTTGTGAGAAAGATAATGTTACAGATTCAAACCAAAATAAAAGGATATCTTTGTCTGAATTAGGAAATGAAGATTTCAATCCTGATTACAAATCATATTTAAATTCTTTTAATTGGAATGATGTAACAGCTTATATAGGTGTACATAAAACTTATATAAATGAAATTGATGACAATAATCAAATATTTCAAGGTTATGCATACGATAGTTTTGCAAGATTTTATGGTGAAGATTTAGAAACACCTATAGAAATGGGATCTATCTCTGTAAACGAATTTGGTTTGAGAAATGTAGATAATTTTTATTATCAACTATATGAAAGTGACTATTCTAATTTGGATTTTAATTATGGTTCAGGTACCAATAATATAAATGTTACAGATAATGATGGTTATACATTAATTGATACTAATATTAATTTCTTTGCACCCATTATATTAACTAATTTTAGTAGTTATCAAAATTTTAGCAGAGCAGTTGATTTTAATTTAACTTGGTCTGGAGCAGGAATAGGTTCATTAGCAAAATTACGCTTAGGAATACCAAGTGATACATTATATAGTGATACGACAAGAAATGAAAGTGGTGGCCAACATGTAGGCATTAATTTCCCTTACCTTCCAAATACTGGTTCTATTAATGTAGAAGATGCTTTTGATAGTTTCAAAAATAATGGTAGAAAATTATTATGGTTTACAAAATTAGAAATAAAGATGTTAAATATGACTAACGGTAAGAAATTAGCTCTTTTTACTTACTCTACTTATCAATCTTCCATTATTATTACAAACTAAAATATAAATATTCCTTTTTTTGTTTCTCAAAAGTCTGTCTTAATAAGATGGACTTTTTTTGTTATAGTTGTAAACAAAAAATCTTTTGGCATAAACATTGAACTTTATTAATTGTACAAAAAAAATCTATTCATTTTATCTAAGTTAATAAAGGGTAAAGATATGAAATATCAAGAGTTAATAAATTCTAAACGAATTAGTATATGCCCAATATCAGCCATGTGGTTATTATTAACCTTACTTTTGTCATTTTTTGTGCTTGTATCCTGCTCCACTCCATCGAGTGTTTCGAGGTCATACACAAAGCCGATAGAAAAATTAGTTGTTAATAAAAGTGAATCAAATAATGCTTCTACAAATACATCTACAGATAAAGATGAGTTTAGTAAATTAATGAGTGAAGCCAAAAGTAAAGATAATAAAAGTTCTAATAGGTCTAAAAACAAAAGCTCAAAAAATAAAAATAATGACTTTTCAACTTCCTCAAATACTATTTCTTCATTGCCAAAATTCGATGAGATGGTATTAAAATTAGAAAAAGATGTAAGTGAAATAAAAAGCGATGTTACTTCACTCAAAAATGATAATGTGGAAATTAAATCTTCATTAGAAGAGATTAAAGAAGTATTAAGAAGCATAAATGATAAAAGAACAAAAGTCTCTGTTGTGGGAGATATGAACGAAAATGATATTTATAAACAATCTAAATCCGAAATCCCAAACATTGCTGCGAACAAACCAACAGAAAATAGAAATTTAGACAATGATTTTAAGCCCAAAAAAGTAATATTATCTAACGAAAAAATTAACGAAAAAAATCAAGCTAAAAACATAACTAAAAATACAGCTCCTAAAGAAACCAAAGAAGTAAAAGTAATACAAGAAATTAAAAATAATAATCCTCAAACCAAACCAAACGTAGCTGATAATAGTGTTAAAGAAGCCCCAAAAGATGATAAATTATCAATTGCTATGGATAATATAAAATCTAAAAAATATAAAGAAGCAATAAATGATTTGATTGATGTATTAAATTCTACAAGTAATGCAAACTTAAAAGGTGAAACTCAATATTATTTGGGTGAATCTCATCTCAATCTCAGAAATTACGATAAAGCTATTGATTATTTCAAAAGTGTGCTGAAATCCCCAAAAACTGATTATTATGATGATTCAAGTTTCAAAATTGCCGATTCATATTACAAAAAAGGCGATAAATCAAGTGCAAAAAATGAATTTCAAAACTTTGTAAAAAATTACCCATCAAGTAATTTCTTGCCTTTTGCTCGTAAAATGATACAACAATTATAAAAAATTGTGAAATAATATGAAATGTGATGAAATAATGTGATTAATTTAATTTTATAAAATAAAAAGAAAATTACTCAAAATAAATTTTAAATATATAGTCTTATAATTAATACATAAAGTAATAGTTATAAGACTTTTTTTATATCTATTATTTTAAGTAAAATTTTTTAAAAAATATCGAAAGTTAACCCAAAATTTAATCTAAATTCATCTAAACTTAAACACAAATTAAACAAATGATTAAAAATGTAATATTGATTGATGATAAAAACAATTTAGACTTTTATCCCTTTAATGCACTTCACCCAATTTATGAATTACGAATCGGTGCATTAAAAAATTACCAAAGAATTGAAAAAATATTCCACGATGCAAAATTAAACTTTATGAATAATTTTGAAGATATTGACAATTCTGATAAATCTTTCAACTCACAACAGTTGAAACTTTCCTCTTTTCTGAAAAGAAATAGTATTGATAATAACCATGAAAATCATACAACTAGAGATATTGTACTAGAAAAGGCATTTATAATCAATCCCAGATTTATAATAACAAAAGAAAATTATAATGATATAATTGATATTATTAATCTCAATCCATTCAAAACAATATTGTTCAAAAATGGTGAAAATCTTTTAGGATATTATTTTGATGTATTCAAAATCTCTACTATCCAAGAAATCAGTTTTGATTCTGAATTGGACACTATTAAGGAAAGCTATAAAATGTCTGACCATTTTATAATAGTTGAATTAAATCAGACTAATACTATAAATTATTTATGGGAAATCCTTGATTTGGTCAAAAACTCTATAATTAATGATTTTAAGTATTTTGAATCAATAAGTTTAAAAGATATTAAAACTCAAGATGGTATTTTCTTAATGAGTAAAGAAAAAATTAAAATTGGCAATAATGTAAAAATTGAGCCAATGGTAGTTTTGAACGCTGATGATGGCGAGATTATTATTGACGACAATGCAAAAATTATGTCAAATACTGTCGTTTACGGTCCTTGTTATATTGGCAAAAATACTGTTATAAAACCTGGCGCCAAAATATATCCGAATACATCTATCGGAGATTATTGCAAAATTGGTGGCGAAGTAGAAAATACTATTTTTCAAGGTTATTCTAATAAACAACACGAGGGATTTTTGGGTCATAGTTTTATTTCCGAGTGGGTAAATTTTGGAGCTGATACAAACAACTCTGACTTAAAAAATACTTATACCAATATTAGCATGCAGTTACCGCATAAATTGGTTGATTCTGGTAGAATATTCTTGGGCTTGATGTGTGGAGACCACACCAAAACAGGCATCAATTCTATGTTTACAACTGGTACGGTTTCAGGGTTGTGTGGTATATTGGTCAAAGAATGGTTCTTACCTAATTTTATTAAGTCGTTTAGTTGGGGTGGAAAACATAACAGCCCATTATATAAGGTAGATAAAGCTATTGAAACAGCAAAAATAGTGATGAAAAGACGAAATCGTGAATTATTAGAAGAAGAAATTGAATTATTAAAAATAGAGTATAATAGAGTAATTAATGAAAAATAAAAATTATTTTTTTATTTAATATTATTTATGTAAGTTGTTAAAAATTACTATTAAATTGTATACAACATAAAAATTATAACATAAAAATTATAAATATGCACCAAATTAATTACAACAAAGATTCTATTGCATTTAAAGTTAAACTGTTATTACCAATTGTTTTAATTATTTTAATCATTCTAAACGTTGGCTGTAACAGTGATAATGAAAATATCATAGAGCCAACAGTTTACAAAAATACCCAAATTAAGGGACTAAAATCATTTATAGATGGAAACTCACCAGCAGCTTTATATAACTTCGAATATAGAAATGACACAATTGTAAATATAAAATATAGTTATAATGGACAACAACTCTCTGAAAGAGAAATATTTTATAATAACAATGGGATAGATTATGTAGAAGTTACCGGAACTAGTTCATTTGTTTCAAAATATACTATTAATTTTGAGTATGAAAACGGATTATTAAAAAAAACTTACTCTTTAGGTAATTTCGGTGGTGATTGTGTTACCGATTATTATTATAAAAATAATAAATTGGATAAAATAATTGTCACAAAAAAGTTTGCTTACTATGCAAAGGATTCAATAATATTTTCGGACTTTGATTCATTTTCACAAAGACCTGGTCTCGAGGAATATTATACTTTTAATGAATATTTATTTAAACTTGAAGTTGCTCGTAAAACTAAAAAAATATATTCTAACGGAAATTTGATTGAAATATACGATTATGATTTTCAACAACCAGAAAAATTTAAATTGATTAATAAAGTTAATTATAATTCAGAACTTAATATTTATGATAAAGTTATGTCAATTGCATCAATATCACCACTAAATCCTTATATATCTAACAATTATAATAAAAATAATATTATAGATAGTGACTCTTATAATGAGAATTGTAACGGGAAAATTTATGAAGATAATACATTAATTTCTACACAAACTTATAACTATATAAAGAATTCAAAAGGTGATGTTGAGCGTATATTTAGATATATCAAAAATTATTGCACCACATCGCAAAGCACAAACATAATAGAATTCAAATACTAATAACTAATTATATAATTACTTTAATATACTTACCTTAAAATACTAATAACCTTTTTTCATAATTTATTTAAAAAAATATGCAACAATCCAAAACTTTCTTAAATGCTAAATTGCTTTTTTCTATTGCAATTTTATTTTCATTTTTTACCATTGGTTGTACTGATAATACAACAGACCCAACACCAGAACCTACTTTAATCAAAGGTATTACACAAAAATTTGATGGTAATAGGGACTCATTTTCATCATTTTTTGAATATACCGGTAATAAACTAACAAAAGTAACATCGTATGAAGATAAAGATGATGCTAATGAATTTATTTTTGTGTACAATTCTAATGGAATTGATAATGTTACAGTTTATGAATCTGAGGATAATTCTATTATAAAATTGCAATTTGAATATAATGGAAATAACTTGTCAAAAATTATTGCAACTGAAAATGGAATTGTTATTTCTTCAGCAAATTATATTTATTTAAATGGGAAATTGACTTCTGTTAGTACTGTAAGATATGAAGATAACAAAGTTTCTGATTCAATTTGTAGTTTTGATTTTACAACTAATAGACCTGGCATTATTGAAACTTATTATTTTGATGATGATTCAAAAAAACTTAGGTTAACTCTTAAAGAAAAATTTATTTATCAAAATGGAAATTTGTTAGAAAAATATGAATTAAATAAAGAAAATAATAAATGGCAATTAAGAGAAAAAAGAACATTTAATAATGAAAAAACTATTTTTTCTAACATTGTAGATTTTATACTTTTATTTAATGATGAACCGTACATACCAGGAAATATTGATAAAAATAATTTTCTAACTTACGAAAGTTATTATAATTATTGCAATAATGAAACTTTTGAAGAAGCACAATTAATTGCGAAAGATGTCTATATTTATAAAAGAGATAATAATAGTAAAATTACATCAATTGATATAATTAATGAAGAGTATTGTGGTAGCACTTCTTATAATACTTATGTAACCTTAAAATACTAATAACCTTTTTTCATAATTTATTTAAAAAAATATGCAACAATCCAAAACTTTCTTCAATGCTAAATTGCTTTTTTCTATTGCAATTTTATTTTCATTTTTTACAATTGGTTGTACTGATAATACAACAGACCCAACACCAGAACCTATTTTAATCAAAGGTTGGGTTCAATATAATGAAAATAAATCTGACTCAATGGAAATTCTATTTGAATATGATGGAGATAAAATTAAAAATGCAAAACGAATTGATAGAGAATCTTTATACGATATAACTTATACTTACGAAGCATCAAGCTTATCTAAAATAAATATATTACAATTAGAAGATAACAAAAGAGTAAATATAGTTTTAAATTATGAATATTCTAATAATAAATTATTTAAAGTTACTGGAACGGAAAATGGAACAGTGTCATATTTGTGTAACTACTATTATGTAAATAATAATTTAGATAAAGTAATCGCATTGAAATATGATGGAACTAATATCGTGGATTCCACTGTTTGTTCATCTTTTGACCTTATTGCTCAAAGACCAGGAATGATTCAACATTATTATAATTATAATAAAAGTGAATTGTATTTATCTGAAAGTGAAAAATTTACTTATAGTAATGGTAATACTACTCTGAAAGAAACTATTTCTTTTGATAGTGAGGGCGAAATGTATGGAGAGCATTTAACTAAATATTTTTATAATAATGAGAAATCTATAATGTTAGGAATTAAAGAATTTATTTTAAATTCTTAACTTAAATTATATTTTTTTAACTTTGTAATATGGAAAAAACACAAATAAAAAATATTAATATCAAAACAAATCAATTCAGAATAATTAAATTATTGCTTCTTACCTTAATTTTAAATTACATAAATTTATTCAGTAAAGGTGATTCATTATTAACAGTAACCCCCAAAAATGGTGATGGAACTAATGTATTACTGCAAAGATATAATTTAAGTACTGATAAAAATTCTATCGAAGTGTTTAAAACTCTAAATAAAGATAATTTCGATAAAAATGATAATTTAATATTAAACAAAAATTATATATTACCTATAAAAGTTTATAATTATAATGGAATAAATATTAGAACTTCCATAAATAATAATGACAGAACTTATGCAGAAAAAATCCAAGATTATAACTTGGAAATGCAAAAAAAAGGACTTAAAAAGAATTTCAAATCCGACAAAATCCTTTGGGAGCCTATAGAAAAGATTTTAGATGATACTTTTATCAACGAATTGAATACAAATACAAATACAAATACAAATACTATTCCTAATATAAATACAAATATTAAGATTGTCAAACAAATTGATGAAAAAGCAATTGAAATTAAATTAGACAAACAGAATGTTATTATTGATAATAAAATAACGAAAGATAAAAATAAAATTCAAAAGAAAGGGATAGTAGTTGAACCACTATTTGGGAAAGATAATCAAGATGTAAAAATATTATCTAATAAATTAAATGGTGTAACTTATTATCTTGATGCTGGACACGGTGGAGTTGACCCTGGAGCAGTAGGAGTGTGCAATAATACAGAAATGCACGAAGACGAATACGCTTATGATGTAACCCTTAGATTGGCTCGTAAATTAATTGAAAATGGCGCAGATGTTTATATGATTGTACAAGATAAAGACGATGGAATTAGAGACAAAAAGTATTTGAATAATAAATTTGATGAAACTTATTATGGTGGTATTCCAATAACAATGGAAAATAAATTGAGATTACGTACAAGAGCAAATATTGTAAATGAATTGTTTAATATAAATGAATATAAAAACAAAAAACATCAATTAGTAACTATTCACGTTGATTCGAGAATATCAGATAAAAGGATTGATATATTCTTTTATTATCAAAGCAAAAATAAAAGAACTGAAATAACTGCTAATACATTATTAAATACAATTGAAAATAAATATAACAAAGCACAACCTGGTAGAGGTTATAAAGGCTGTCTATCAAGTAGGAATTTATATATGCTCAATAATACACTTCCCCCAGCGGTTTATATTGAGTTGGGTAATATACAAAATCCTTTGGAGCAAGTTAGGTTCTTAGAAGTTAATAACAGACAAGCTATAGCAAATTGGTTATGTGATGGATTTATTAAAGATAATGACTAATTTGATATTCATAATAAAATAAAACTTAAAATATAAACTCTATAATTTAATAGAAAAAAGGAAAATATGAGTTCTGACCATCATAACAATTCAAATCAAATTAATTCTAACAAAATTATAGAATTAAATGGCAAGTCTTTGACAATTGAACAAATTGTTGAAATTGCAAGATTTAATGCTAAAGTTGAATTATCTCAAATTAGCAAAGAAAAAATCAATGCTAATAGAAAGATGTTAGAAAAAAAAGTAGCCAATAAAGAAATAATGTACGGAATAAATACAGGTATTGGCGAGTTTTCAGAAATTGTATTAAATGATGAAGAGACACAAGAATTCCAGAAATATTTAGTTTATAATCACTCTGCCGGAATAGGTGAACCAGCACCAATTGAACACGTAAGAGCTGCAATGGCGAGTAGAATTAATGTTCACGCCAATGGTAATTCTGCTATTAGATTAGAAATTACAGAAACATTAGTCCAAATGTTGAACAAAGGTGTAACTCCTGTAGTATGCACCAAAGGTTCTGTTGGTGCTTGTGGAGACTTGGCTCCTATGGCTCAAATTGCACTACTTATGATGGGAGAAGGAGAAGCTTTTTTTGAAGGTGAAAGATTATATGGAAAAGATGCTTTGGATAAAGCCGGCATCGAAATACCTGGCCTAAAAGTAAGAGATGGCTTAGGTATTATAAATGGTTCTAATTTATTGACGTCAATTTCTGCATTACAAGTTTATGATTTTGAAAGGTTAATCAAACAAGCAGAAATAGCAGCAGCAATGTCTTTGGAAGCATTACTTGCAAATATGAAACCGTACGATATTAGATTACATCAATTAAGAGGATTTAGCGGTTCGATAATTAGTTCGCAAATAATCAAAAAAATGATTGACGGAAGTGATATCATTACAGGAAAAATTAAAACTAAGGTACAAGACGCTTATTCGATGAGATCGACTCCACAAGTAATTGGCGCAGTTAGAGATATACTAAAATATGCAAGAACACAAGTTGAGATTGAGCTAAACGGAGTAGGGGATAACCCAATATTTTTGACTGAAGAAGAAAGTTATTTATCTGGAGCTAATTTCCAAGGCACCCCAGTTTCATTGCCAATGGATACAACAGGTGCTGCAATTACTATGTTATGTGTGCTGTCAGAAAGAAGGCTAAACCGTTTGCTAAATCCTGCTCTTAGTCAAGGATTACCAGCATTTTTGACAGAGAAAGCAGGAATGTATTCTGGAATGATGTTATCTCAATATACTGCCGATATGTTAATTGTTGAGCAAAAAATACTTTCTACGCCGGCATTTATTCAATCTATTCCAGCAGCTGCTGACCAAGAGGATTTTGTGAGTATGGGTATGAATACTGCACTCAAAAATCAACAAATTTTAGATAATGCTTACGGTATTTTGGGAATTGAATTTATGGCAGCTGCTCAAGCTCTTGATTATAGAAAGTTTACTAATGGCGAAGGTGTTACCCTTGCTCATTCTGTCATTAGAAAATATGTTGAGTTCTTGGATATTGATAGACCATTATATAATGATCACAATAGAATGAAAGCTCTCATCAAATCAGGTGAAATTTTAGATACTATTGAAGAAAAATTTGGGAAGTTAGACTAAAACTTAGACAAAAAAATAAATTAATATTTATGATTAATTCCTTATTTATTAAAAATTTTACATTAATAGAAGAAGCCAACATCACTTTTGATGCTGGTCTTAATATTATTACTGGTGAAACAGGTAGCGGTAAATCACTCATATTTGATTCGATAGAAATTTGTATGGGTGGTAAAATCAATACTGATTTATTAAGAAATAAGGATAAAAAAGCTATAATCGAAACTACTTTTGTCAATTATAATCTCGAAGTAAATGAACTATTAATAAATAATGATTACGAAATAAATAATGAACTTATAATTAGAAGGGAAATAAATCCTATTGGATACTCCAGAATTTTCATTAATGATACTCCTTCAAATATAAATTTTGTTAAATTAATTAGTGAGAATTTACTTGACTTTCATCGACAAAATGAAACGCTTTCAATTCTAAAACCTCAAAATCAAATTACTCTTTTGGATAATTTTATAGATTATAATTTAATTAATAATT
>JBDNHS010000164.1:0-10224 GCA_041688685.1 Kapaibacterium sp. (SeqCode) | reverse complement strand
TGAGTTTTCAATTCTATCTTTTTGTAATGTTATTCTTCTAAGGTTGGAAGTATTCATATTGATTTTAAGATAAAATGTAATATCTGGGATAATATTTTGAGTTGCAAACATATTGCAACTATTTATAAAATCTAAATCTATACCTCTACCATAACCTTGATAAGCAATAGTTGAGTCAAAAAATCTATCAATTAAAACTATTTCACCTTTATCGATAGCAGGAATTATTACATTTTGCGTCAGATAAGCTCTCGCAGATTCAAATAACAACAATTCAGTTTCTGAATTGATATTATAGTCTCTATTGAGCAATATCTCTCTAATATTTTCTGATAGCTGACTGCCACCAGGTTCTCTTAGAGTAACTACTTTGTAATTATTAACTTCTAATTTTTCTTTCAGTAGTTGTATTTGTGTGCTTTTACCAGAGCCGTCAATACCTTCAAAGGAAATAAACATTATATTCTAATTAGTATAAATTTGTAGTAAATCAGTTAAATATATAAAAATTCAATTTTTTATAAGCTTTAAATTACGACTTATTTTTTAATAATTATTAAATTTCTGTTAGAAATTAAATTATCTTTTTTGATACTAATTATATAACTGCCTTGTGATATGTCGTTTATATCTAATTCTATTGTTTTGTTTTGAGTCAAATTCTCAATCGAAATTTCTTTGATAACACTACCATTAATACTTAATATTTGTAAAGTAACGTCATTCAACGTGTTTTCGGTATTATTAATAATATTTACGTTTGCTTTGTCTGTTGCTGGATTTGGATTAATCAAATCTATGTAAAGTTTATTTTGTCCATTATTTTGATTTGAGCCATTAAACAAGTCATTTTCGACAGTAAGTGCAACACAATTTTCGATTATGAATGGACCTTCTAATCCAATAACAACATCATTATCACTAAATAAAGTTGCACGTAAATATGCTGAATCGGTAATAATTACATTACTCATTTTCCAAATATGGGTTCCAAATTTAGCTGAATCTAAAAATCCAATGTGTGTTCTTCTCCAAGTTTTTTGATTATTATAAGAAATCCACAATACAATTTTATCTATATATTTTGGTGTAAATAATATTTGCAATGTCTTGTTTGTATCGCAAATAATTGTTTCAGTATTTGGAGTTAAAAAATCAATATTTTCTTTGCCAAGTTTAAATTTCACTGCAGCAAATATTGTGTTATCATTTATGCTTTCTAATCTTAATACTGCTTCATTTGTTACTATATCTGGGAAATTATATACACTACTAACTAAATTCTCATTATCTTTTATTACACTAAAACTATTTCCACCATCTAAAGACAACAATAATCTCACATTTTCTACAGCATTTTTTGACCACTGAATATTTACATCACTCAAAAATCCAATTTCGTCACCTTCTTCTGGATACAAGAAATAAATTTCTTTCTTTTGAATTTCAAATGGCAATATACTTACATCATTTACATTTTGATTAGTAATGTCTTCAATTTTAATCAGTGCATTTTTTGTAGTAACTTCGGGCGTCTTCCATTGAAAAATCGAATCACTAACTGCACTAATATCGTTAGTTACATTTTCCCAAATCTTACCACCATCACTTGAGAAACTAATCTTCAATCTATTTACATTAAAAACATTCCAAGCTATATTTATAACTTGACCAGCAATATATTTTTCTTGACCTTTCGGTTCAACTAATTGTAAAGTTGGGATTGTTGGATTGCTAACACAATTATTTTTAGCTTTAGCAGCTGCAGTTCTTATTAATTCTTTTATTCTTGGGTGAAACTTAAGTATCGAACCACCACCCAAAAAGCAATAGCTCATAATATCGCCATCTAATTTAATATTTCTTAGACTTCCATCATTGATACAAGCATCAGTGGTTGGGTTAGTTTCTTGTGTCATACAAGTATCAATTTGAGGCTGAAAATAACAATTATGAGTATGTGGCGAACTAAAATTATGACCTAATTCGTGAGCCGTAACATTCACATCAGTTGTAAAATTCATTGTCGGATAAGCAAATGAGCCAATAATACCTAAAGCATTAAATCCTTGATTAGAACTGCATAATACTCCCGACTTTGGAGTACCAACATAAGCAATCCCTGCAATCGTAGAATTTGCTGGTTGAGCTCTTAAATTTGTAAATAAAGAAACAACAGACCTTTTTACGCTACTTCTATTAGTCCATGCATTTCTCATTCTACCTAATTTTACAGATAAATCCCTGTTAAATACACTTCTATATGGGTCTTTGCTTGAATCAGCATAAAAATCTATATTACCAATTTTTAGAGTAATATTCAATTCTCTTCTGTAAACCAAAGATGACATTGACATCACTTGAATCATATATTCAGTACCTCTTGTGATGGCTTGCTGATTATCTACTTGGTCAAGTCTATTGGTATTTCTTTTGAATAACAGGAAATACTCGAAGTTGGCTTCCATTGCGATTGTTGCTTCTAATATTTCTGTAGCTTGTACATTATTTTTCTTATTATTAGAATTGTTAGAATTATCTAAATCGTCTTTGAATTCTTCAAGGAAATTTTCACCATAACCATTAGGATTTTGTTCTTTGTCGCTAACACCACAAGGTTTTGTAACTCCCAAACTATGCTCTAAACTTGCTCTATCACTCAATGACAAAGTATGAAGATTATCTAATGAATGAGATGTGGAAGTGACATTAGAATTAGAATTTGAGTTGTTTTCAGTATTTTGTTTTTCACCTTGTTGGCTTGATGTTTTATCTGTTTTTTCTTTAAATTTATTTAATTCAATAATATTTTGTTCAACTATTAAATTTTTACCTAAATTATATTGTTTACCATAACCGGTTTGGACAATACCGCTAATAGAATTATTAGTAACGATAAGCATTACATCACTTTCATTGTCGCCATCAATTGTACCGGAATAAATCTTAAAATCAGGAATTGGTGCCTGAGTAACTTTACCATTATAATGTATGTTGATTTTGGTATTTTCATCAACCGCAGGATTAGAATAATATAATCTTAGATTACCAAATTGATTATTTCCTATTGGGAAATTCTCAAGATATAAGTCAGAATTATTGACGAAAGTAGTTTTAAATAAATTATTTTCGATTATAAAGTCAATCTCTTCATTTTTTGATTTTGAACTTATATTATTATTCTTGCTATTTATAAAAGAATTGTCCATATTAACTACAGTCATAAACTGACTCGAATTAACTCTTTTTAGCTCTGTTGAATTTAATAAATTATAATTTGTAGTTTCTAATAAAAATAAGGATATAAATAAGAATAAATATGTTTTAAACTTATTTTGTTTTACTAAATATTGAAAATTAGTTAATTCTTCTGGAAATAAAAATTTCATAGTGCCCGTAAGAAATATTATATTTGAAAATAGCCCTTTAATAATAGACGCATTTTGTTCACAAATAGTTACATAATATAATCAAATAGTTACATAATTCACCTGAAAAAGTCTAAGTAAAATTCAAAATGTATGACTTTTAGCTGTTTTTAGTTATTTTTTTGGATTAAAACAGTAATTTCTCCCTTAACAAATTCTTTTTCTAAATATATTTCTAATACTTCTTTTACTGAGCCTCTTGTATGTTCTTCGTATATTTTTGTAATTTCACGAGAAACACAAATTTTCCATTCCGAATATTCCAATTCATTAAGTTCCTTTAATAGTTTGATTATTCTGTGTGGAGATTCATATAGAATTATAGTTATATCATAATTAGATAATGACTTTAGGAATGTTTGGCGTCCTTTTTTTTGAGGTGGGAAGCCAAAAAATATAAATTTATCTGTATCTAATCCACTTGCTGCAAGTGCTGTTACAAATGCAGTTGGTCCGGGCAATGAAATAATAGGTATATTATTGCTGATTGCTTCTTTTAATAATATCGACCCAGGGTCGGAGATAGTAGGAGTGCCAGCATCACTGACTAAGCCGATATTTTCACCACTTAAGATTTTTTCAATAATTTGATTCACTCTTGACTTTTCGTTAAAACTGTGATAACTGAGTAGTTTCTTTTTTATATCTAAGTGTTGCAGTAATCTTGAGGTAACTCTTGTGTCTTCACATAATAAAACATCAATCTCACTCAATATTCTAATCGCTCTAAGTGTTATATCTTCAAGGTTTCCTATTGGTGTGGGTATAATATAGATTGCACCAATATTATTATTTTTATTATTAATTTTAATAATATTACCATTCCCTTCACTACTTTCTTTATAAATATCTTTATTAATTTCTTTACTGAATTTTTTCATAATGTATTCTTTTGAATTTGTCTTTTAACAGACTTCTTATCTCGTCTTTTATCTATAAAAAATCCTTTCAACAAATCAGAACAATCTTTTTCCAATATACCAAATATTAATTCGCATTGATGATTTAGCTTAGGATTTTGCAATATATTTAGTACAGAGCCAGCCGCCCCTGATTTTTGGTCTTTTGTACCAATTACTACTGTCTTTATTTTGGAATGAATTATTGCGCCAGCACACATAGAGCAAGGCTCTAATGTAGAATATAAAGTCAAGTCTAAATCAATATCTGTTAGGTACTTAATCTTAAGCTTTTTGATTGCTTTATTAATTACATTCATTTCAGAATGAAAAGTAATATTTTGATTTTTTTCGACTAAATTATGAGATTTTGCAATTATTTTTTGCGTTTGGTTATTTACAAGAACCGCTCCAATTGGTACTTCTTGTTTATCATAAGCTTTTTTAGCTTCTGATATTGCAATTTTCATAAATTTAGTGTGGTTCACTTGTTGTATTTTTGGATTAAAATTAAGAAATAAAATGAGTAATATTTATATATTTTGCTAAATAGGTATTTTGATTTTTACTTCAGTAGATTCATTAATTTTACTATTAATCATAATTTCACCCTTCAATAAATTAATAGAATCTTTGATTATAGACATACCTAAACCAGTCCCCTCTATAGCACCAATATTCTTACCTCTATAAAAGGGTTCAAATATATTTTTCAAATCTTCATCAGAAATTCAAATTCCACTATCTTTTATACCAATATATAAAAATGTATCATTATCTTTCATTGTAAAGCAATCAAACTTTATATCTGAATCTGCTGGTGAATATTTGACTGCATTGGTCAAAACATTATTGATAATATAATGGAGCACTTTTGGTTCGATTTTTACATTCAAATCTTCAAAATTAGTGATAATATTATGTTTGAAATTTTTGATTAACTTAGTTTCTTCGCAAATAGAATTACAAAAATCTTTTATATTTCTATTCTCAAATTCTAACTGAAAATTAAGATTATTTTCTCTTGATATTTTCAGAACATCTTCCAAGAGATTTGTCATTCTTTCGATTGAATTATTAATTTGTTTAGTGTATTTATTAATGTTTGCATAATCACTTTTCTCTGCATATTTTTCAATTAAATAAGAAGAATTGGCAATCGCTGTGAGTGGAGTTCTATATTCGTGGTAAATCATAGATACAAATCTGGTTTTTAACTCAGTCAATTCTTTTTGTTTTTGTAGAGAGTCAGATAAAAAGTTTTGAGTTACTAATAATTCATTTTCTGCAGTTTTTCTTTGAATTATTTCATTTTTTAGAGCATTATTTTTACCTTCCAAACTCTCAGCCATTTGATTAAAAAGTATTGTCAAATTACCAAGTTCGTCTTCATATTTATATTCAACCCTTTGTGTCAGATCTCCTTCTGCTAATTTTCTAATTCCAACTTTCAATAATACTAATTGTCTAAGTATTAAATTGTTGAATAAAATAATCATAAATATACCAGCACCGAGAAAAACAACAACAAATATAGTTACTGAATTTTTTGTATTGTTTATATAATAATGTATATAATCAATAGAAAGACCGACCGTTAAATTTGCAATTATTTTGCCATTTTTCGTAATCGAACTTGACCTAATGAGAAATTTTTCATCAGATGTAATAAAATTTGTGTCTATGTTTAATCTTGGTAAGTATTTATTTACTAACTTAATATTGTCGGATTTTAAGACTGTATTATCAGGTGCAGCAAGTGAAAAAAACACAATATCATTGTTTAATTTAATTGGAGATAATGCTAATTCTAACTCTTCATCATGTTTATTTATCAAAATATTTGGAAGTACAGCTTTGTTTATATCAACTATTATATCTAATCTTCTATTTGCCAAAAAAAGTTGATTCTCAAAACTCTTCATCGGAAAATAAGTATAAGTAAGAACAGCAATGACAAATAACAAACCGAATAAGAATATGCTTAGTTTCCAAGATAATGATAAATTAAAGAAGTATTTTTTGAATTTTTGCACTATTTTGCACTTATAAATGATTTATTTTGATTATATTCAACTTTATTTTATAGTATTTTTTTTATTTATTAAAAATATTACAAAAGAGAAGTGTAAAATATAAATTATTTTATAAATATAATTGAAAAGTAAAATATTTTTTATTAAAATAAGGATTGTAATGTTATTCAACAAAGGGCAAAACAACGATTAAATTATTAATTAACATTACAATTGATTATGATGCAGAATTGATTCAAGTTGTTTCTCACTTACCCCAAATTTGCCAAGATTACCATCATCAAATTCTCTATTACCATGGAAATCAGAGCCACCAGTTTCTAACAGCCAATATTGAGAGGCGATGGACTTATAATGATTAATTTGATTATTATTATGTGAAGGGTGATAAACTTCTATTCCGTCCAGACCAGAATCTATTAACTTGTACAAAAATGGAGGTTGGAACCAATTTGCTGGGTGGGCGAGTACAGCAACACCGCCAGATTTATTTATTATATCAATTGCCTTAGTTACAAGGATATCTGATTTGTAAATATAAGCTGGCATATCCTCTGCCAAATACATATAAAATGCTTCTTTTATCGTTCTTACAAATCCTTTTTCGACTAACATCGACGCTATATGTGGGCGAGTAATCGGAACATCTCCTGTTCTGAGCAATAATTCATCAAAATCTAAAGGAATTTTGAGTGCATTTAATTTCTCTAATATCTTGAAAGCTCTATCTTTGCGGTATTCTTTTTGTTCAGCCAAAAATACTTTTAGTTCAGGATTATCAATATCAATATTATAACCAAGAATATGTATATTTGTTCTATTTTCGTAGCACGATACTTCAATACCTTTAATTACTTTTATGCCTATCTTATCTGCCAAGCCAAGGGCAACTCTACATCCGTCTGTTGTATCGTGGTCGGTTATACTAATTGCTTGAAGTCCCGCATTTTTGGCGCGAGTCAATAGTTCTTCAGGAGAATAAATTCCATCGGAATAGTATGTATGGCTATGTAAATCAGCATAAATCATTTGAATTGTAATCCATTTTTATTTTTAATTTCTTTCTAAATCGAATTGATATTTTTGGAGTTAATCATTTTAATTAATAATTATCTTTAATAATTTTCATTAATATACTTCAATAAATTATCAATATCAATCAAATCTCTTTGTCCAGTTCTTCTATTTTTGATTTCAATTTGATTGTTAATCACATTTTTGGCGCCAACAACTATTTGAAATGGTAAACCAATTAAGTCAGCATCATTAAATTTGACACCAATTCTTTCATCTCTATCATCATACAATACATCAAATCCATTTGATTCTAATTCGGCATATAATTTTTCGGATATTTCTTTTACTTTTGGTTCATTTTTGGCTGGTAATTCAATTAAATGAATATCAAAAGGTGTTAGTGCTTTATTCCAAATAATCCCACTATTGTCATTATTTTGTTCGATATAACAAGCGATAACCCTTTCTACTCCAATCCCATAACTTCCCATAATTATTGGCTGTCTTTTGCCGTCTTTATCCAAAAATTCTGCATTCAATGCTTCAGAATATTTTGTACCTAATTTAAATATATGTCCTAATTCAATTGCCTTAACAACTCTTAGAGCTTCCCCAGTTTTGACATCTAATTCGCCATCTATAACTGTTCTGAAATCAGCAAATTCTTTGATTTCAGCGTCTCTTCCCAAATCAATATTTCTATAATGGTATCCATCTTGATTAGCTCCACTCACCATTCCATTTGCACCATTCAATAACATATCAGCATAAACTTCAATTTTAATTTTTAAGTTTATTGGACCAATTGAGCCACCATTCGCGCCAGTATTTATAATCAGCTCTTCACCTGTGGCTGGTCTGTAGTTATTAGTACCAAAAAACGAACTAAGCTTAGTTTCATTCAATTCATCATTACCACGCATCAAAATTAATACTGGCTTTTCGTCAATCATATATACAACTGACTTCGCACATCTATTAATATCTATTTGGTGCATTTCCACCAATTCATTTATAGTTTTTGCCTTTGGTGTTGCAAATAATTCAATTTCATCATTTGATTCAATTCGACCAACAGGAGATACGTTTGATGTTGCTACCTCTACATTTGCAGAGTAACTAAAACTATCTGTAATTGCACAAGTATCTTCGCCTGCTTCAGACTCAACCATAAATTCTTGAGATTGTTTGCCACCCATTGCACCACTCGAAGCACCAACAACAAAAAACTTAATTCCACAACTATTAAATATAGCAATATAAGCTTCAAAATGCTTTTGATAACTATCGTCTAATCCTTCCCAACAATTATCTAATGAATAAGAGTCTTTCATCAAAAATTGTCTACCACGTAAAACCCCACCTTTGGGACGTGGTTCATTTCTAAATTTATTTTGTATCTGATACCAAATTTGAGGTAAATCTTTATAAGAATTTATATGTTGTTTGGCGTGAAAAGTTATAATTTCTTCGTGAGTAGGGGCAAGTACTAGACCATCACGGTTTTTGATGTGAAACATCACCTCACCCATTGCTTCCACTCTATTTGTTGCTTCCCATAATTCTATAGGATTTAGAGCTGGCAACAAAAATTCCTGTCCACCAATTTCATTCAATTCACTTCTAAGGATATTCATCACTTTATTTAATACTCTATACCCAACCGGCAACCAAGAAAAAATGCCAGCACCAATTTGTCGTATCAAACCAGCACGCAGCATAAGAATATGTGAGGTAATAACTGCATCATTTGGAGTTTCTTTGAGTGTAGGTAAAAAATACTTGTCTTGTCTCATCTTTAGTAATCTTTTTAGTAATCTATAGAAATAATAAATTATTATGTTTAAATATAAATTCATTAAACGAAACTAACTAAAATTATTTGTTTTTAAATTAAATAAACTCTATTTAAGTATAAATAGAAAAACTTAGTTAGAATAATCAATAATATTTTGAGTAAATTTAAGTAAATTAGAGTAGATTAAAGTAAATTTAATATTAGTTTACATACTACAAACACTGACAAAACAGAATTTCTTGAATTGAATTTATTTTATTCCTCCCAAAATAAACAATAAAAAAAAATACCCTACAAATGCAGGGTATTTCTTAATCTATAAAACTAAATTCTTAAATTTCTTAACTAATCCAAAATCTATTTCAAAAATCTATTTCAATTTGTCGATTCTTTTAGATTTCCAGTCATTCCATTTTGATAATTGCTCAGGAGTTAGCGTTTGCTCAATTTTCAAATCTAATTGGTCTTTGCAATTACGGATTGCATTTTTAGTTTCTTCTATCATTCCTGTTGAAGATACTTTGTCTTTAAATAATAGGTGTATTACTTTTAATCTTAAATTCGCTTCTTCTTTTGTAATTGTACCAGCTTTATATTCTGCCTTTACAGTTTCTCTATCTGCTTTTGCGGTAACCAATGCTGCTTTGTTTACTTCCAAAAAGTTGGCTCTTGCAGCTTTTGTACACTCTTTACCAGCTTTCAAAGTTTCTTTTATTTCTGTTTTTTGTGCATCAGTCAAGTTCAGTTGTTTAAAAATCACCTCAAATTTAATTGGTGAGTTTCCATCTTTGTATTTGCAATTTTTATTATCCTTAAATTTAGTTGACACATCACCATTAAGATTAACTAAGGTAATTTCTGTCTCCTCGTCAAGAGTACCTTCTTTGATATCAACAGTTACTAATTCGTCTGAGGTATAAGTCAAATAAGTCAACTCATCAGAAGTGGCTACACTGTCCTTTTCGCAGGATTGCAAAGAGAATAAAAGTGTTATCGTAAAAATAGAACCTAACAATTTTATATAATTATTTTTTATAATTTTATTA
>JBDNHS010000163.1:0-2950 GCA_041688685.1 Kapaibacterium sp. (SeqCode) | reverse complement strand
AAATGTAAATAATTCCTTTTCTGAATCGTGCAGAAGTCTAATACTTTTGGTTTGATTATCAATATTAATAAAATCTTCGCATTGGTCAAAATCAGTTTTATCGGCAATCCAGCTAAGTGCAGTAGAAATTTCAACGTGTGAATACCCTAGTTTGAGTAATTCATTGACATCGATATTTTCTATTTTTTTATTACCTTGCAAATTGCTCATCACAAAGGTAATAAGTTGTATTATTTTTTCTATCATAATTAACTAAATATTTTTTTTCTAATTGTAAAATTCTGATTAAAACATTCAATCAAAATCATTTTTTAAGCAATATATTCGTTTTCTTTATTGCTCATAATTTGTTTTGCCTCAGTTGTATTATCTTCATAACCAAGCAAATGCAAAAATCCATGTACCGCTAATCTTTTGAGCTCATTTTCAAGAGAAACATTATAATCTATAGATTGCTCTTTAGCAACTTTCACACAAATATATATTTCGCCATCAATTTTTTCTTCTTCCAAATTAAATGTAATGACATCTGTTTCATAATTATGCTGCAAATATTCATTATTTATTCTTAGAATTTCCTCTGGCGTAACATATATTACTTTTAATTCAAACTCTTTACATTTTTCACTGACTGCCGCTTTATTGATTACTTCAATAATCTTTTTTTGGGGCAATCTACTAAACTCACTTTCATTAAAAACAGAAACATTCTTTGCTAAACTATTCACTTTAATTTTCTCTAACTCTTCGCTATATTCTTTACTACATTCTTCAAAACTTATTGATGAACGTTATTTTAAACAAAATCTTAAATGTGTTGATCCAATAATATTGGATTTCCGTCTGGGTCCAAAATTACAAAACTTGCTGGACCTTTAGTCGTTTCATCTGCTTCACTCTCGAAAAGTACACCATTTAATTTGAGATTTTTTTGAATTAATCTTATATCGTCATATTTTTTCAAAATGTTAGCATTTTCATCCCAACCAGGGTTAAAAGTTAGAATATTTTTTTCGAACATACCTTGGAAAAGCCCAATTAATGTTTTTTCATTTTTCATTATTAGGTAGTTTGACTCCATACTACCAGCAAAAACAACAAAACCCAAAGTCTCATAAAATTCTTTAGATTTTTTTAAATCTTTGACCGATAAACTAACTGAAAACACACCTAAATTCATAAATCAAACTTTCCATATTAAAGTTTATATTTTTTATCTACTTTTGATTATCTACTTTTGATTATCAAATATAATAATCAAAGTATTTACAATAACTATACCCAAAACTGATTTTAATATTATTTTTTTTATAAATTAATAGGTCAAGTAATGGCTCAAATAATATATATAAATTAAATAATAGTTTCAGTTAATGATAATTGCATTGCAGACAAAATAAATGCAGTGTCCAAACCTGTAATATCAGCATTAATTAATGTTTTGTTGATATTTGCATAAATAGATGCAGTGCCTTTTTTACCCACAATCAACGAAGATACTTTCCCTTCATAAGAACTAACAAAAATTATTTCGTCAGGTTCAAAAAGCATAAATCCAGAAACATTATGTAATTCAATTGTGCCTAATTGAGTAAGTACCGAAACTAAATTAGTTATCTCACCTTCTACATTTATCACATTATTATAAAGAGTTAATACTAATTTATCATTCAATTCATCATTTTTGATATACCAAGTATTACCAGATTGGTGTTCTTGTGGTTTTGTGTTTAATAAATTACTTATTTTTTCTATTTCATCAATACTGAATATCATTATTATTTATTTTTGAATATGTTTTGAATATGTTTTGAATTATTATTTTGATTTGAAACAAATGCCTTGCAAAATAATTATTAAGAGTCTTAAAATTAAATTAATAAACTAAAATAATCAAAATTTATTATATAACATAATTATTTTTATTTTTTATTACTAATTTCTAATGGATTTTAATTTTACGAACTTGACTAATAATTAAATTTCCCAATGAGTGCAATTTCTTTTGCCAAATAACTCGTTAAATATTTTCTTTCAAATTTATTAGCATATTCTTGATTGCCCTTTGGTAATGTATTTTTCTGCCAAAGCTCAAAATAATGCAAAATAGCATTTTTGATTTCTTTTATGTCTTTCACATCCGTTGCAATAGCGACATTTGTATCCAAAGAATATTGTTTCATATTTCCATTGGGTGCAGAAATAATAAATGGCTTCAGACTGCCAATGTACTCAAATAATCTCGAAGGTGTAACTATATTATTCGGTATCATCAGCCATAAAATATCACTCGATAATATTTCCCTAATGGAGTCTTTATGACTTACATAACCAACAAGATTAGTTACATCTATTAATTTATATTTTGAAATTAAATTCAAATGGCTTTGTCTCATTAATCCAACAAATTTAAGTTCCAAATGTTTTCTCAGTTCTGGCTTTTCAGTCAATAATTCACTAACTGCTTTTAGAAAATATTTGGGAGTAAGGTCATCGGGAAATAGTCCAGAATGTGTAATAACAAATTTTTCTGTTGCTTTGGTAATACCTCTAACTTCTCGAAAATCTTCGGCATCAAATCCGTGGGGAATAATAGAAATATCATTGTGGTTTAAAAATTTATATCTCTGAAGAAGTGATTCTTTTAGATTTCTTGAGGTAACCAAAATTTTATTTGCTTTTTTTACAACTTCATATTCTAAGCTTATAGCGTAATTTTTATGAAATGGAGTAGCATAATAATAATAAGCATTATCGACCCATAGGTCTCTATAATCAACAATAAAAGAAAGATTAAACTCTTCTGCTAATTGCTTCGCCACCAAAAAGTCTGTAAAAGGTGGTGCAGTTGCATAAATTGCATTAAAATCACCACTACTCAAAATCTCTCTACCTAACTTTACTGCATACTTTTTCCAAGTAATTCTACTATCCGGTTGAAGAAAAGTTT
>JBDNHS010000162.1:0-1754 GCA_041688685.1 Kapaibacterium sp. (SeqCode) | reverse complement strand
TCTCAATATTACTTTTTCATCAGAATTCAATATTGAAAAAGGTAGAGAATTATATTCGAAAGCTTCATTAAATGAAAATAATTTAAATATTGCTACAAATTATTTCGAGAAATTAAAATCTATAAATAAAAATACTAATCTAAACCCAATTATTAATATTTATTTAGGTTCACTAATTACAATTAATGCAAAGTTTGAATTTTTCCCACATAAAAAATATGAATGTGCCTTAAATGGATTGGAAATAATGGAAAAACAAATTAATGCTACTAATTCAATTGAAGAAATGTATATATATGCAGCTACTTGTAATCAACTTCCATTCTTTTTTAATAAACAAGAAACTTCCAAGTATTATTTTGGAAAAATACTAAATAAAATATCTGAAAATGATATTAAAGAGAATCCCAAAATGATAATTCAGTTATTTGATTATGTAAAGAATAAAACAAAATATAACAAAGATTTTTCTCAAAAAATAGATTTACTCAAAAAAAACTATCTAAATAATATCGAATAGTTTCACTGTTTAGTATTTATTTTTGTGAAATAATTCAAAAGTTTTTAAACATTGTAACTAAATTGGTTGGTAATTGGTTTGTTGTAGATAAATAAATTAACAATATTGTTTTAAATATGAAAAATAAAAAGAAAGTAATTATTATAGGTTCTGGTTTTGGTGGATTATCTTTAGCAATTAGATTATTATCCAAGGGATTTGACGTTGAAATGTTTGAAAAAAACTCTATGGCAGGTGGTCACGCTTACCAAATCAAAGAAAAAGGTTATACCTTTGATATGGGACCTTCCTTGATTACTGCACCAGATATAATACAAAAAGTTTTTAATTCTGTAGGCGAAGATATGTTTAAGCATTTAGACTTAGAATATCTTAATCCATTTTATAGAATATACTTTGCTGACAAAACATTTATTGATTATAGCTCTGATGAAGAAAGTATGATTAATCAGATGAAAAAATTCAATGAAGATGATGCCAAAAATTATAAGAATTTTATTGATTTTTCTGAACAAATTTATCATGCAGTAATTACAGATGGTTTAGGATCTGAGTCGTTTGGTAATTTCTCTACAATGCTAAAATTTATACCAAGAGCAATAAAAACTAAAGCAGTTTTTCCGGCATATTTTTTAGCTTCTAAATACTTCAAAGACTTTAGACATAGATTTATGTTCTCGTTTCACCCATTATTCATCGGTGGCAATCCATTCAGAGTACCTGCAATTTATCTTATGATTTCATATTTAGAAAAAACTGGGGGAGTTTGGTATTCAAAAGGTGGTATGTATAGTCTCGTTCAAAGTTTTGTAAACTTAATTCAAAAAAATGGTGGCAAAATCCATCTTAATTCTGAAGTAGATAAAATATTAGTTCATAATGGTAAAGTTAAAGGTATAAGAGTTGGTGATACAAGTTATGAAGCTGATTACGTAGTTTCAAATGGTGATTTAACTCATACTTACAAAGAATTAATTGCACCCGAATTTAGAAAAAAATGGACTAACTCTAAACTAACGAAATCAAAATATTCTATGAGTTGTTTTGTTCTTTATCTTGGAGTTAAAAAACAATACCCAGAATTAAAACATCATACATTAATTCTATCACCGAGATATAAAGAGCTGATTCAAGATATATTTGATAATCACGTTCTGCCTGACGATTTCTCTATGTACCTTCATATTCCTAGTAGAAGTGATGAATCAATGGCACCAAAAGGGTGTGATAGTAT
>JBDNHS010000161.1:0-8151 GCA_041688685.1 Kapaibacterium sp. (SeqCode) | reverse complement strand
TAAATTAAAATAAAAATTAATTAACAATTAAATAACATATTAATAATTTTATTTCGTTTTATTCTTTTATTATTATAATTTAACACTATATTAACAATTAAAATTTATTTTTGTAAAATATTTAAGACAAAATATCAAAATGCACAATATCGACCTTGGATTACTTATCATAACTAAAGACTCAATTGAAAATTTAATAAATGCAATTAATTCAATTAGTCCTTTCGTTAAACAAATAGTTGTAGTGGATACTGGTTCTGAAGATGACACACCAATTAAAGCAACAAGATTAGGGGCTGAGGTAATATTCAAAACCTGGAATGATAATTTTTCCGAAGTTAGAAATTTTGGATTGGCACACATGCGAACTGAATGGATAATATCTTTGGATTCTGATGAAGTTTTTGACGAGAATTATATTGATGATTTAATTTCGACAATAGAAAATATAGATAATAATAAAAATGAAAATGTTGGTGGCATAAATATTTTAATCAAAAATGCTTTGGGTGAAAAATTAACTTCACCAATAATGACTCATAGATATACAAGGATATTTAGAAATTTAAAGAATATTAGATACATTGGGCGAATTCATGAACAAATAAGACCATCAATCGAAAATGCAGGTTACAAGGTTGTCGAATCAAATATTACAATCATACATACTGGTTACCAAAATACTAGCAAAGATAAATTATTAAGAAATCTCAAATTATTAGAATTAGAAGTATTAGATTCTCCAAATGATAAATGGCTAAAATATCACTTAGGAGAAACACAGTTTTCGCTTGGTAATTTTGATAAAGCTTTAGAATTATATCAAAATTGTGTAGATAGTGAAGAACTGAGTCTTGAACAAAATGAAAGAATTCATATAAGATTGGCTCAAATATATCTTTCAAAAGATAATTATACAGAAATGGTCAAATGGTTGAGTTTTCAAAGTGATAATTTTGATTTGGAAGGTCTAAGAAGATATGTATTGGCTGCAGGGTTACTTCATTCAAAAAAATATTCAGCTGCTTTAGAATTATACAAAAGTGATGAAGTACAAAAATCAAATTATGTGGATAAAGAGAAACTAAATGATGCTGTAAATTTATTATCTTCAATCCCTGGTTTATTGTAAATATATAGGATTGGTCATTAAACCCAATAAAAGCTAAGGTTAGTTTTGATAATAAATAAAAAAGTTTAAAAATACAACAAACGAACAATTAGAATAGTAAAATTTTATGGTAAGTAAAAAAACAATCTCCAAAATTATTAATAGTAAACACAAAAGTCAAGAAATAATTGATTTATATGATCCCAAGTACTTTTTGAATAGAGAATTAAGTTTATTAGAATTTAATCATAGAGTATTATTAGAGGCACAAAATAAAAATCATCCATTATTAGAAAGATTAAAGTTTGTTGTAATTTTAAGTTCTAATTTAGATGAATTTTTTATGATTAGAGTGGCTGGACTTAAAAGTCAGCTTGCTGAAGGTATAATGGATGTTTCTTATGATGGTAAATCTCCAGCGAAACAATTATTAGAAATTAGAAAAAAGTTGATTTTTTTGTATAATTTACAAGAAGAAATATTGTTGAATGAAATTTTTCCAGAAATGGAAGAAAATGATATTATCATACACCAAAAAGGAGATTTAATACCCAAAGATCTTGAGTATTACAAAAACTTTTTTTGCAGTCAAGTTTTACCTTTATTGACTCCACTTTCATTAGGACCGGCTCATCCATTCCCGAGGTTGATTAATAGGTCATTAAATATAGTTTTTGTTATCAAAAACAGTAATAGTAAAGATTTCGACAAAAAATTAGCATTTTTACAAATACCTTCATCTTTGCCAAGATTTGTAGAATTAAAAGGAAAATCTGGTCATCATTTTATGTTATTAGAACATATTATAATAAGTTTTTGTTCATACTTATTCCCTGGTTTGGAGGTAGAAACAGCTGTACCATTTAGAGTTACAAGAGATGCAGATATAGAAATAGCAGAAGATGAAGCTGAGGATCTATTATCAGAAGTAGAAGAACAAGTAAAAGAAAGACTTTGGGGAAGAGCAGCTGTGAGATTGGAAGTGAGTACTGAAATGCCTGATTATTTAATAAAATTACTTACTTCAACTTTGGATTTAGAGCCTAATGATGTATTTGCTGTGAAGAGACCACTGAATTTACCAGATTTTATGCAATTAACAAAATTGGATAAACAAGAATTAAGAGATAAACAATTTGTTTCAAGGCGACCATTTGAATTTTCTAATGATAAAAATATATTTCAAGAAATTTACAAAAAAGATATATTAGTTCATCATCCATTTGATTCTTTCACTCATACAACTCTTAAGTTTATAAATGCTGCGGCTGAAGACAAAAATGTATTAGCAATAAAAATTACACTTTACAGAGTTGGTTCTAATGCAGCAGTAGTTCAAGCACTAAAAAATGCTGCAATTAATGGTATCAGTGTTACTGCATTTGTTGAACTTAAAGCTAGATTTGATGAAGAAAATAATATTATTTGGGCAAGAGAATTAGAAAAAGTAGGAGTAAATGTAGTATATGGTGTAATCGGACTTAAAACCCATTGTAAGATTGCAATGGTGATAAGAAAAGAACAGAATAGACTTGTTAAATATTTGCATTTATCAACTGGAAACTATAATCAAACTACTTCAAGATTATATACTGATGTTGCGCTATTTACCTCTGATGAAGAATTTGGCGAAGATGCTGTAAACTTTTTTAATTTTATTACGGGTTATTCAGATTATAAAGATTGGAAAAGATTAGTGATTGCACCCAAAGATATGAAAAATAAATTCATAAATTTGATAAACAAAGAAATTGAACTACATACACCAGAAAATCCAGGTAGAATTATAGTAAAAATGAATTCATTGGCACATAAAGAGGTAATTACAACTTTATACAAAGCTTCGATGAAAGGTGTCAAAATAACTCTTTTTGTTAGAGGTATTTGTTCTCTGAAGCCAGGAATACCTGGTATAAGTGAAAATATAGAAGTAAGAAGTGTTATTGGAAGATTTTTGGAGCATAGTAGAATATTTTATTTCAAAAACGGTGGCGATGAACAATATTTTTTATCTTCAGCTGATTGGATGACAAGGAACTTGCACACCAGAATTGAACTAATGTTCCCTATTATCTCAGAGCCATTACAAAAAAGAATCGATAGATTGTTTAATTATTACTTAAAAGATAATTGCCAAACTTGGATTTTGACAGAAAATGGTGATTACGAGAAATTAAAAAGCAAAACGATTAAAAATCGCTTTAATGTTCAAAATTATATATTGGCAAGAGCGCAAAGTTCGAGAAGAGTTTTTTAATTTTTTCAAATTTATAACAATATTTTAAAATCTAAAAAAATGAAATATATTAATATATTTCATTTTAAATTGGCAATAGAATTCTAATATTAGTTCCTTTGCCTATTTCGCTCTCAATTATCATTTCACCTTTTAGTATTGTAAGATAATCTTTACATAAGACTAAACCAAGTCCTGTACCTTTTTCATTATTAGTACCAAACATAGAAATGTGGTTTTTGCCGCGATTTAATATTTCTAGATTTTCTATTGAAATACCAACACCATTATCTTTAATAGATATTTCGGTATATTTATTATCATGATATTCTATACCTTCGTAAGTACTGACTTCGATAATCCCACCGATTTTAGAAAATTTAATAGCATTAGAAAGAACATTTCTAATAATTGTTTGAAATAAATTATTTTCAGTTATAATTATAGGATTATTGGAAATATTATCTATTAATTTTATATTTTTTTCTTTTGCTGATAACTCAAATAGACTTAAATATTGGTTTGTTACATTTCGAATGGGTATTTGTTCAAAATTATAATTTAAATGACCTCTCTGAAACCTTGACCAATCTAATAGATTTTTCAACATCTCTAATAAACCCTCTGAAGATACTTTCATTAAAGATAAATATTCTAACTGTTCTTCTTTTTCAATTGTTAAAAAATCAGTCGTCAATGTATGCGTTACATTCTTGAAAGAAGATATGGGATTGATTAAATCGTGAGCGATGATGGAAAACAATTTATCTTTGGATTGATTCGAATCAGATATTTCTTGGTTTTTATTTTCTAATCTTTGATTTAATTTTCTAATTTTACTAAATAAAACAATAAATGTTAAAAGTAATATCGAAACCAATATTAAAGCAATGTAAGTTAAAGTTTGATTTTTTTTAGTATTTTCTAATTTTAATTGATTTACTTTAAGTTCTCTATTTTTTTCAGCTAATTCTAATTTATATTCAAAATTATAAATCAATTCACTGTTTTTTATAGTATTCAAACTATCTCTTAAGCCAATATATTTTTGAAAATATATCAAGCCTACTTTATAATGTTCAAATAACCTTTCAATATTACTATATGCAAGATCAAAATTAATATGGTTCGCGTTTAATATGTTTGTATCTAAATATTTTTTAGCCTTTTCTATATTTTGTTTAGCTAAAATTAGATTTAGATTTTTTTTGATTTCATTTGGACTTAATTTATCTTTTTTAATAGATTCATTAATTTTAGTATTATATATTTGAGCAACACCTAAATAAAACATAAACTTTTCATTTTTGATATCTCGTTTTAAAATAAAAGGTTTAATTTCATTATATAGTTTTAATGAATTATCATAGTTTTTTAAATCATTTTCTAAAGCAGCATATTGCAACTTTATATCAATTATAAATGATGTGTCTTTTACAGTTTCTTGTAATTTAAGATTTAACTTATGATAATAAATAGATTTATCATAGTTTTTTAAATCACTATAAGTCTGAGCAATATTATAGTAATTGTAAGACAATGCCACATTATTCTGACTTTTTAAATTTAGATTTATTGCTTTTTTATAATACCCAATCGCTTTATCGAAAGTTTTTTTTCTATTGTAAATATTTCCAACATTACTATAAGAAATTGCTAATCCATTGTCATCTTTAATTTCTAAAGCTGCTTGAATAGAATTAAAATAATAATATAAGGCATTTTTAAAATCTTCCTCATTAGAATAAAGGACACCTAAATTAGAATAATTTCTTTGTATTATTTTTTTATCATTAATTTTTTTTCCTATACTCAATGCTATTCTGTAACAACTATCAGCCTCTTTAATTAGATTTTGTTCTGCATAAATTAATCCAATATTACCGATTGTAGTTGCTTCTCCAGATAAAATATTATTTTTTTTATAAAATTCTAAAGCTCTTTTATAAAATTTATTAGCGTTTGGTATATCATTGGTAAGATAATAACTGTTCCCAATTCTAAGCAAAGAATTTGCTTTCCCTTTTTCCCAAACTAAATCCTGTGATAAATTTAGTGCATCAATTGAATATTTTCTTGATAATTCTGGATTAGTACGTAACAAACTCTCTGATATCTGATTAAGTAGATTTACTTTATTTGTATCCATTTTAGAATACTTCAACTGCGTAGTTAGTGAGTCAAATGATTTTGGATTGGCTTGACTTTTAACCTCATAGAAGTTAAATACTAAAATTAAAATTAAAGAATAGATTGAAAATATTTTATTTGCTTTATTTTGAGTCATAGATTCTTTATTTTTTCAATATTCTATAAATAATGATAATTAAATTTCAGTTTGAAATAACAATTACAAAATATTACAAATACTATAATGCAAAATAATAATTTTTATTTAATAATTAAATAAGTATCTCATAAAAAAGTTTTAAAACAATATTTATATCTATTCGTATTAACTAACTTATAAAAAATCTAAATACGAGATAATAATGAACGATATAGAACTTTTAAAAGAGTTATCAAATTCAGGTTTAAAATTAAAAAAAGAAATTTCAAAAGTTATTGTTGGACAAGATGAAGTTGTTAATCAATTATTAATTACTTTATTTGCCAAAGGACATTGTTTATTAGTTGGTGTTCCAGGATTAGCCAAAACATTGTTAATTAAATCATTATCTGAGGCACTTGCTCTCAAATTCAGTAGAATACAATTTACGCCAGACTTAATGCCTGGTGATATCACCGGTACTGAGGTAATTGAAGATGATATAAGTACTGGAAGCAAAAAATTTCGATTTATAAAAGGACCTATATTTGCGAATATAGTTTTGGCTGATGAGATAAATAGAACTCCACCCAAAACTCAAGCAGCACTTTTGGAAGCGATGCAGGAACAAGAAGTAACAGCTAATGGTGAAACTTTTCAACTTGCTTCTCCATTTTTTGTATTAGCAACTCAAAACCCAATCGAACAAGAAGGAACTTATCCTTTGCCAGAGGCACAATTAGACAGATTTATGTTTAATATATGGTTGGATTATCCTTCGTTTAGTGAAGAAGTGGAAATTATTAAATCTACAACTATCGAAAAGCAACAAAAAATCGAACAAATATTAAATGATGTCGAAATAGTTAAATTTCAGAATTTGGTTAGAAGAATACCGGTTTCTGATAATGTCATAAATTATGCAGTGAATTTGGTAAGAGCAACAAGACCAAAAGATAGTCCGTACAAAATAATCAAAGACTATATAAGTTATGGTGCCGGTCCGAGAGCATCTCAATTTTTGATTTTGGGTGCCAAATCAAAGGCTGGTTTAGAAGGTAGATTTAGCCCTGAAATAGATGATGTTAAATATGTAGCTAAGTTAGTATTGAGACATAGAATTGTAACTAATTTTAATGCAGAAGCGGATAATATTCCAGTTACTAAAATTATTGATGATTTGATTAAAGAATTGAAGTAAGTAATTTAATAATATTATCTATTTTAATCTAATTTAATTATTAGTTAAATATCTAATAATTATTAAGTTTAAAAGCAAAAATAAAATAAAAAAGAGATAAGTACACAACTTATCTCTTTTTTTAATTTTATAGATTAAATAATTATCTTAAACTAATTTAATTTGACTTAAATTAAATTTACCTCATTACTTTATCATTTAATTTATTTTACTAACTTAGTTTACTTACTTATTTTACTTCTTTGTGTAAAGTATGTCTTCTCAAAAAAGGATTGTACTTTCTGATTTCCATTCTGTCAGGAGTATTTTGTTTATTTTTTTTTGTAGTGTATCTTGAAGCTGGTTTGCCTTCTAATTTTGCTTCAGTACATTCTAAAGTAATTTGAATTCTGTGACCTTTCTTTGCCATTTTAATATTCCGAGTTAACTATTGATTTTCTAATTATTTAAATTCTAAGATTACAAAAATAATAATAATTTTTGAATTTACAAACAATATTGTTTAATAATCCAATATTTGTTTATAAATTATTGAATTGATTAAAACTTATTTCATAAATTCAATAATTTTATTTGCGAATTCAGAGCATTTTACCTCAGTAGGATTATCCATCATACGAGCAAAATCATAGGTAACATATTTTGATTCAATTGCTTTTGAAAGAGACTCAACTATTAGATTTGCTGCCTCTAACCACCCAAGATATTCGAACATCATAACACCCGACAAAATAACAGAACCTGGGTTAACTTTATCTAATCCAGCATATTTTGGTGCTGTACCGTGAGTTGCCTCAAAAATAGCGTGACCAGTAACATAATTGATATTAGCACCTGGCGCAATACCGATTCCACCCACTTGGGCAGCCAAGGCATCAGAAACATAATCACCGTTCAAATTCAAAGTTACAACTACATCATATTCTGTAGGTCTTGTCAAAATTTGTTGTAAAAATGCATCGGCTATAGAATCCTTGATAATTATGCCGGCACCTGGTTTGCCTTCTGGAATTATCATCCAAGGTCCGCCGTTTAATTCTACAGCACCAAATTGTTCTTTAGCCACTTTATATGCCCAATCTCTAAATCCACCTTCAGTAAATTTCATAATGTTACCTTTGTGAACTATGGTAACATTTTTTCTATTATTTTCGATTGCATATTTAATTGCACTATTTACAATCCTTTCACAACCATAATAACTTACTGGTTTAATGCCCAATCCAACAGTTACAGGAATTTCTTTTGTTGTTAGCCCTTGTTCTTCAAGAAGTGCTTTCCATTGTTTATTTTTTTCAATACTTCCAAATCTAATTTTATCAAAATCTTTTGGG
>JBDNHS010000160.1:0-3102 GCA_041688685.1 Kapaibacterium sp. (SeqCode) | reverse complement strand
GATAAAAAATATATTTAATATAATAAATGCATAGCAAGCAACTTTTAGATGAACAATATTATAAAATAATTGACTTAATTAACGATAATAATACTGATTTTAATTAAATTATTAATACTATTAATAAATATAACAACTTTAACTATTTTTTAATTAAAATTAAAGATGCTAAAAAAGACAGCAATTATATATTAACAATATTATTTAAAAAAAAGGATTACTGTAAATTATTGTTTATATTATATTAAAAAGGATTGCTGTAACTTATTGTTTATGTCATATTAAAAAATATCACTGTAACTTATTGGTTACTCTAATTATAATTTAAAGAAATTAATATTACAATTAATATATAAATAAAATGCATGATACTGCTTTAATTGTTGGAAAAATATTTTCAGAAGTATATGGTTCACCTACATCAACTGTGATAGATTTAGGAGGTATGGATGTTAATGGTTCATTGCGAACCTTTTTTGAAACTAATAATATGAAATATATTTCTGTAGATTTAGAACCACATCCAAGTGTAGATATTGTAGTCAAACCTTATGAAAAATTACCTTTTGAAACTGGTTCTATTGATATTGTCGTATCTACATCATGTTTTGAACATGATCCTTGTTTTTGGATTACATTTAAAGAATTATGTCGAATAGTTAAATTAGGTGGATTTATTTATATTAATGCTCCATCTAATGGAGCTTATCATAAATATCCTGGAGATAATTGGAGATTTTATTCAGATGCTGGTCAAGCATTAGCTTTTTGGTCCAGTAAACAAATGAATAATGAAGAGATACATCCTGTTAAAGTATTGGAAACATTTCATGTTTTACCAATTCAAGATATATGGATTGATTTTGTTTGTATTTTTAAAAGAGTTAATGAAATTACAAATGATATAATTATTAAAAAAGAACTTTCTAGTTCAATTGGATTATTAAAACAAAAATTAATTGATAATAACATTCAATTTTCAGAAAAATTGAATTTTGTAACATAATTATTTAACCAATTGTTTCAAACATTTCATCACTGCTTGTTTTATATTCATAACATTCGGATATAATTCTTCTAGTTTACTTGTATCCAAATAATTATTACTCAGTTTTATCTAAGATATCCATCCATTATTAATGATGAAGTATGATGACATTTATTCTTTTTGTTTATTTTTAAGTATTTATTTTTAAAAAATTTTCTTTTAAGTCCATTTTTAGGCATAATTTTACAATTTGAAAAAATTTCTTCTTTTGCTTCTTCTGTTTTTTTATATAATTTGTTATCTGTTTTATCTGATTTATCTGATTCTTCATCTGATTCATCAGTGTCTTTTGATTCATCATCTGATTTTTCTGAATTTTCATCTGGTTCATTAGATTCTTCTAATTCTATATGATTAGATATAGGCAAAGAATAACCAACATCTATTTTAATTTGTTCAATTTCTTGAAACATTTTTGTCATTAGTGATTTAATTTTAAAACATAAAAACAATATAATAAAAGTATTAAAAATAAGTTTATGTTTCCAATAATAATCTATAATATATATAATTAGGTTACCTAGTAAGTTAATACATTCTATTAATAAATGTTTAGATTGTGGGCTTATAACATAATTAATACTTTCGTCATTTTTATAAATATTAAACTCTGAAATAAACATTATTAATATAATTTGTATATATCAATTTTAATATATATATAATAAAATTCAATTTTTATTATATATTAAACAGTATAAATTTTCCAAATTCTAACAATCATGGTCTACCATATTCTTTACCAAATGTCTAAATGTGGTAGTAGGTTCCCATCCTAACACAGTTCTAGCTTTAGTAGAATCTCCTAATAGTTGTTCTACTTCTGCAGGTCTATAATATTTTTCATCGATAAAAATTAATTCTCTTCCAGTATATTCATCATATCCAATTTCATTAACACCTGAACCTTTCCATTTAATATTAAAGCCTCTTAAAATAAATGCATCTTCAATAAACTCTTTAATAGAATGCATTTCTCCAGTAGCTAATATATAATCATCTGGTTTATCATGTTGTAACATTAACCACATACCCAACACAAAATCTTTAGCATCGCCCCAATCTCTCATAGAATTTACATTACCCATTATTAATCTATCAATTTCACCTTTTAAAATTTTTCCTAATCCAATTGTAATTTTTCTAGTAACAAAATTATGTCCTCGTCTACATCCTTCGTGATTAAAAAGAATTCCGTTACAAGCATATAAATTATATGCTTCTCTATAATTTTTAACAATCCAATAAGCATATAATTTAGCAACCCCATAAGGACTTCTAGGATAAAATGGGGTTGTTTCTTTTTGTGGGACTTCTTGAACTAATCCAAATAATTCTGATGTTGATGCTTGATAAAATCTTGTAATATCTTTTAAATTATTATTTACAATTGCTTCTAATAATTTAAGAGTTCCAAATCCATCAGTATCTGCTGTATATTCTGGCATATCAAAAGATACTTTAACATGAGATTGTGCAGCTAAATTGTAAACTTCTAATCTTTCAATATTAGAATTTGAATTTTTAATTTCACTCAAAATTTTAAATAAACTTGCTCCATCTGTCATATCTCCATACCTTAATTTTAATTTATCATGTGCAAATATATGTTCTATTCTCTGTGTATTTATATTTGAACATCTGCGAATTAATCCATATACTAAATAACCCTTTTCCAAAAGTAATTCTGCTAAATATGAACCATCTTGTCCGGTAATACCTGTAATAAATGCAACTCTCATTATTTTATATATAAAAATATAGTTAATATTTTAAACAAATATAATTATAATATATTTCATAATAACTTAATTATATTTGTGAATATTATAATTATAATCTATTTTTATTTTATAAAGATGCTAATTATATTTGGTTTAATATTATTATTAATAATATTTTACATATATCAGTTTAATATAAATGAAGGGTTTATGGTATATTGGTCAGGTGGAGGAGTACAGCCATTACCAAATATGGACAATTATTTAAATTATCCAAATTATCCATTTTGAAATTCGAGAGTTGGACAAACTACAAATATGTCATATGAT
>JBDNHS010000021.1:0-5364 GCA_041688685.1 Kapaibacterium sp. (SeqCode) | reverse complement strand
GAAACAAGAACGACTAAAAGCCATTGGTGCATAAACAAGCATCAATGGCTTCTTTACGTATTGGAGGTATATTACCAATGGAAGTAGAAGCATTTGCAAAATGGCTACTAGAAGAGGGAAAAGCAACAAAAACCATCGAATCCTATGTTTGTGACGTACAAGGATTCCAATCCTTTTCGCAGAACAAAGCAAAGGACGTTCCCGTCCTATCACGATTCTCTTTTGTACGTTACAAGGAATTCCTAATAAAAGAGAACTATGCCGTTTCGACAATCAACAAGAAGATTAATAGCTTAAAAGTATACAATGATTTTCTGAGAATCAAAGGAATTGTAGGTGAGTCATGCATCCAATTGAAGAGAGATCAGATCAAAATAGCTACTGGTAGTGAAAATTCTGTTGATGCATTATCAGAGGAACAAGTAGAAGCATTGTTGTGCTATGTAGAAAACAGAAACAAAGTGAGTACACGCAATAAGTTGATGTTTTCTCTAGTGTATTAGGTAAAACTAATGAAACTAAACAAACATCAGTAGCTGGTGTAGATACTACAGCTCCAGTATTAAAAACAGCTGAATTAGACTCAGCTAGTAAAGCAATGTTTACATTTGACGAAAATGTTGATTTAGTTGATAATTATTCTATTACTTTTGATGGTGTTACATTTGATGGAACATTAGGAAATGTAGCAACAGTTTCTGGTAACACATTAACTTTATCTAGTGAAAATAAAGAGCTTAATACTGATTCTAGCGCAGGAAAGAACCATGATGTTGCTAGTAATGTAGAAAACTCAGCAGGTGTTGATGCAACTTATACTGATTTATTGTTAGTTGATGATGAGGATGCAACAAATGACTCAACTGACCAATCATTCTTAGTTGATAATGCAAAAGCTTCATTCATTGATGCAACAATTGCAAGTAATACAGTAAACTTTCACTTTTAGTGAAGATGTAACTGATGTTAATGCTGATGAATCTGTTTCTGTACTTGTCGATGGAGTGGAATATAGTTTAGACCTTTCTGCTGCATCTACCACTGCTACACTAGATGTAACAGGAGCTACAAATGCAGTTGAAGCTGGTGACACGGTTTATCTAGCACCAAATTTAGTTAAGTCTGCTTCAGGAAATGAAAGCCTGCCAGTAGTAAATACTACTTTAGGTGAGTAATTAAAAAATTAATATAACGAAGTGCCCTTTGGAGAGAGATCTCTATAGGGCTTTTTTTTGAACCCGAATCCAATCGAAATATTAACGTATATAACAATTGTGAACAAGATTAACTACCAACCTAGGTATTAGGGCTATCTAAAGAAAGCTATTTTAAAGTAATTGTTTCATATTCTTCCAAATTATGACTAGAATTTTACTATAAAAAGATTATAATAGAAACAAATTTTCAATATTTTTCAAAGGGATTTATGAGTAAATCTAATAATAAATTAACTTTAATAGTTAAATTCGTAACATTTTTAATATTAATATCAATGACAAGTAATACAGAAGTTTATTCCCAATCAAAAACAATTAAATTTGAAGAAGAAATTTTAGAAAATGGACTAACTGTAATTTATAATGTTGATAAATCTGCCCCTATTATTTCTACGGTGCTTCATTATAAAGTTGGTTCGAAAGATGAAAATCCTAATAGAACTGGATTTGCACACTTTTTTGAACATTTGATGTTTGAAGCCACTGACCATATACCAAGAGCAACAATTGATAGATATGTAAATGAAGCGGGTGGTACACTAAATGCTCATACAAGTTTTGATGAGACTGTATATAAATTTACTTTACCTTCAAATGAACTAAAATTAGCTCTTTGGATAGAGTCTTCGAGATTAAGAAGTTTACAGGTTGCAGCAGAGGGAGTTGAAACTCAAAGAGGCGTTGTAAAAGAAGAGAGAAAAGTTAGATACGAAAATGCACCTTATGGCTCTATGTTAGAAAAAATGATGTCTAATTTATTCAAAAATGGTTCTTACTCATGGACTCCAATTGGAAGTGCAGAACATATAGGGAAAGCTACAGTTAAAGAATTCAAAGAATTTTATGATAACTTTTATGTTCCAAACAATGGTGTATTAGTAATTTCTGGTGATTTTAATGTTGGTGATGCCAAAAAATACGTAAATGAATATTTTGGTTTTCACACAAAAGCAGTTGACCCAATTAGAGCACCTTTCAAATTAGATCCACTAACTACTGAATACAGAGAAGACGTTATTGATGATAAAGCTCAATTACCAGGTTTATTTATTGGATATAGAGGAGCTAAAATTGGTGAAGATGATTATTACTCTTTAAATTTATTAACTAATATTCTGGCAGTTGGCGAAAGTTCTAGAATGTACAAAAAGTTAGTTGATGAAGAAAAATTAGCTGTACAAACAGCACTTTATCCGTTGCCATTACAAAATTCAGGTGCAATTTTATTGGTAGGAATTCCAACACCAGGTAAAGACATTAAAGACCTCGAAGAAGCTATTTATGAAGAAATTAATGACGTTATTAAAAATGGTGTAACTAATGAAGAATTAGAAAAATCAAAAAATATACAAGAAGTTGAAGCGATTACTTCTAACAAAAATACTTTAAATAAAGCAATGGCTTTGGCAAGGTATAAAACTTATTTTGGTGATGCCAATTTGATAAATACAGAACTTGACAAATATCTTGCAGTAACTAAAGAAGATATAAAAAGAGTAGCTAAAAAATATTTGGGCAACAACAAAAGAGTTGTTCTGAATTATTTACCAAAGTCATCTAAATAAACCAAATATTATTGCCTACTAATTTGTAACTTTACTTCTTTATTACTTTATTTTAATTTCTCAAAATAATAAATTTCATCAAGGTATAAAAATGAATTTAAATTTCATCAATTTTAAAAAAATCAAATCATTAAAATTTTTAACTATTAACTTATTTATAGGTCTTATGATCATCAATAGTCAAACAGAAACAATAGCTCAAACTCCTGATATGAATAAAAGACCTGAAAGTCTAGAATCAAAAGATTTTACTTTTCCAGAATTCAAAGAAAAAACATTATCTAATGGATTAAGAATATTTTTCATTGAAGATAAAGAGCAACCAACATTAAATCTAAATTTTGTTTTTAAAGGCGGGAAAGTTGCAGAATCTAAACCAGATGTAGCAGATTTTACAGCAACTTTACTAACTAAAGGCACTAAATCTAAATCTGCTTTGAAAATTGCTGAAACTATAGATGGCATTGGTGCAGACATTTCTGCTAATTCAAGTCTAGATTATTTTAGCTTATCAGCATTTACTTTAACTAAACATCAAGATAAAGTATTAGAAATTTTAGCTGACATTATGCTAAATCCTGCATTTGATGATGATGAATTAGAAAAATTAGTACCTAAAGCATTGGCTGGACTTAAAAGTGAAAAGTCGAATATTGGTTCGTTGGCTGCAAAAATGTCAAATATTGCAGTTTATGGCAAAGATCATCCTTATGCAAAAATATCATCTGAAAAAACTATCAATTCAATCGAAACTGATGATTTGAAAAATTACTACGAGAGTTTTATCAGACCAAACAATGGTACTTTAGCTATTGTAGGTGATTTTGATATTGATAAATTAACTCAGAAATTAGAAAAATTATTATCTAAATGGTCGAAAAAAGAAATCCCTGAATATACAATACCAGAATCAAAATCTATGGCTACTGGAGTATATTTTGTTGAGAGACCTGCATCTGTTCAATCTGCAGTAAGATATGTAACTAAAACAGTTCCTTATAATTCTACAAATTATGAAGCTTTAACTTTTGCTGCTGGCGTAATTCATTCTGGGTTTGCAGGAAGATTATTTAAGACATTAAGAGAAAAATACTCTTACACTTATTCACCTATGGGTGGTCAAAGTGGTAATGTTAGTACAAATAAATTCGCTTGTGGTTCTGATGTAAGAACAAATGTTACAGATTCTTCTATATCCGTAATTTTGAATGAAGTAGGAAATTTGGCTAATGAAGTGCCGAGCAGTGAAGAAGTTGATTTAATCAAAAAATTTAGAATTGGTATGTATTTTATGAGTTTTGAAAACTCATCTTATATTGCAAATCTTCTACAAAATTATGTTTTGAATAATAAATCATTAGAATTGTTAAAAACAATACATAAAAGATATCAATCTTTAACTAATTATGACCTGAATAAAGTTGCAAACGAATATATGAATCCTAAGAATGCTTATATAATTGTTGTGGGTGATAAATCAATTAAAGAATCATTGCAACAATTTGGTTATGTTTATGATTATGACTTAGATATTAATCCAGTATTTGCAAATGAAAAAATTGATTTAAGTACAAAAGAATTAATTAAAAAATATACAATTGCATTGGGTGGTGAAGATGCCATAAGTAAAATTAAAACCATTACAGCGACTGGTGAAGCTAACATGAGTTTTAGTGGGCAAGAAGTACCAGGTACTTTTGAAGAATACAGAAAATTTCCTAATAAAATGGCTCAAACTCTAAAGTTAGCTTTTGATACACAAATATTCAAATATAATGGAAAATCTGGTTACGTTGGTAATAGCGAAGGTAAAATTGATGCAGAAGGACCTGTTTTGGAAAAATTAAAGTTAGAAGCTGAAATGTTTGTTGAGACAAAATTTTTGGATTATGATTTAGATTTGAAAGTAATGGGAATTAAAGATAATGATATTGTACTAAATGTTATTTATAAAGATAAATCTGAAAGAAAATATTATTTCAATAAAAACACTTTTCTATTGAATAAAGTGGAAAGTCTTGAAGATACTCCACAAGGTCCAATTAATGTTATAAAGTATATTGACGAATATATAACTGTTGCAGGAGTTAAGTTACCAAAAGTTGTTAGGTCTGATATGCAACTTGTTGTAATTAAATATAATTATAATTATTCAATCAATGAAAATATCGAAGACTCTGTATTTGATTAACATTTATTTCAATTAATTTTATATAGCAATTTTTTAGTTATTTAATATTTTATTTGAAATTAAAAAAAATATTATATATTTGTTTAATTGAAAATATCTAAATGTATTATAATAAATTTAAATCTTTAAATTTTATATTTTAGGAAAATAATGAGAAAACCATTTGTATTAGTAGTAGATGATAATAAAATAACCACAAAGTTATTAAGAAGATATTTGGAAGCAAATGGATTTGATGCATCTGAGGCTTATGATGGAATAGATTGTTTAGAAAAATTAGAAATCAGATTACCTGACGCAGTAGTGTTAGATGTAATGATGCCCCGTATGGACGGTTATGAAACTGTTAAACGAATCAAAGAACAAGAACATACCAAGCATATACCTGTTG
>JBDNHS010000159.1:0-4987 GCA_041688685.1 Kapaibacterium sp. (SeqCode) | reverse complement strand
TTATATATTTTTTATAAAAAATTAATAAACTGGTTGACAATAAGGATCTCCATCTATATTTGTTCTAAACGAGCGTACCCATTCATTAGAATTATCTTGATATTCTAGAAATAATTCTGGTGAAATATTTCCGGAAAATGTAATTTTTATTACATATAAATTTAATTTGGGATTCTGTTTAATCCAAGAAGGAATCATTTTTGGCACTTGAGTTGCCATCAACATAGAATATTGTTTATAGTTATATTTTAATCGATATGGCTGTGGCTTTAGTACTTTAGACGGAGTTGTCTTTAAATCGCGCCAAGCCAATCCCCAATAAATTGGAGACAGAGTATTATTACGAATTTTTTCTGCACTTTCATATGTGACTTGTTGAAATATTTTATCAGATTTTAGTTCATAAATCATATTCCAATAATCATCTTTAATTTCACAATAGCCATAAATATTTTTATATTGAGGAGCTAATTTTGTGGTGGATGTTGATTTTCCTTTAATTAAATCTATAATTTGACCACGGATTTTTTTGTTATTCATGATATCATTAATTTTTTGAGGTATTGATTTAAAAAATTTTTGCCAACGACGCTTTTTTATAATATATTCTGAATGTTTTCCTTCATCAATTTTCATATTTGATTTAATTTTTAAATATGTTTTAGAACTAAAATCCATATCTAATGCACACTCTTCAAGTCTTGTTTCATAATCCCTTTTATCTAATTTAATAATTGAAATTTTTGCCAAATCAATATATTTTTGTACACAATCATAATTATTTGCGCCTCTTAGTTTATTTAAATTATGTGATATTTGCCCTTTAATAAATTCTTCTGTTAAATTGCCCGAATAGGGAATTCCATGGACTAATCCATCATCATCGACCCCAATGTACAAAGAACCAGTTTTTACCGTGGTTTGTGGATGTGAAAATGTACTAATATATTTTGTGAAATATGTTTGTATATATATTTTTAAAGTACTTTCGATTAGGTCATCGAACGACCAAATACCCGATTTTAATAATTTAAAACCGTCGTGTCTACCCGTAATATATGAATTAAGGGTAAATACTTTGTACTCTTGTTCCTCGGTTTCACAACCAATATCATCTAAATAAGCCTCTATTTTGGGATTATTCATATAAGACTTTGTGTAATATTGGTGATTTAATTGTTATATTCATAATATATGATTAATAATACAAACAATGTAAAATATCAATTTTTTTGTACCATGGACTATAAATTAGTCCATGTGAGCGTTTATATTAATTCTAAGAAGTAGAATTAATATAAGACGGTATAAAAAGTTTAATTATAGTTTATTAACTAAATTTACAAATTTATTGTAAGATTCTTGAAATTTAAGTGTTTTATTTGTTGGCATTTCTTCTAGCCATTTATTGAGTACTTGAATAATATTTGACTTTTGAAATTTGAAATATTTATTAATAATATCTTGGAATTCTGGATATGTATTTGAGACAAGCAAATCACACATTGTATGATCCAATGTATATTGTCTGATATTATAATTATATTCTGCCGATGATTTAATACCATGGGGTGTTCCAATTGCTCGCTCGTGTCCGGGTTCATTGTAATATGGTTCATCTATCAAGATTTGAGATTGAATAGATATAAGTAATTGGTTAAGTGAAGATGTATTTATATTCCAAGATTCACCCTTGTCCCCAGACCAAGTACCTAATAAACTAAGACACACTTTACCAGAATCATATAAATTAGGATTGAAACGTTTACCGCCATTATTTGAAAAATTGACTTGGGGTGGTTTTGAAGGAAAATCACTTCCCATAGTCATATCAAATATTAATAATCCTAGTTCATAGGGAGTATTTTTTGGTCCAGAAATTATAAATCTAATTTTATTGACATTATTTTTTTGAATACAAAAGAAAATAGATGCATCTTTAGCAAGACTAATTGATTTTTTTAAAATTTGAAATTCTTTTTGTAATCTTGAAACTTGGTTTGAAGTAAGATTAACAATTAAATTTTTTGCATAATGAAATGAATTAAAATCTCCATCGAAATATTTAAATTTATATTCATTGAATATTTGTTGAAAATCATCAAGTTTAGTAGGGATAACAATATTTTTTGTAATTTGAGTAATTGGATGATTTATGGTATTATCTTCCAAATAATCCCTTACATTTTTTAATACAGATGAAAATGACTTTTTATTTTCAAATTGCACAAAATTATTTGATATTATATTTGCAATATTAACTACTATCACTGAATCTAATTCATCATCTAACATATAATAATTAAATATTGTAATGAGTTTTTCAATATCGTTCGTATCTAATTTATCACTTTTATCTACTATAGTTATTAATGTTGTTAGTTTTTCCGCTATTTTACTTTTGCGAAGTTTTACGGATTCAGCATATTCGTCAATATTCCATTTAGATGTTCCTTGATGTCCATAGCCTGTTCCTGCTTTCCAATAAGTTGAATTTTTTAATGAATTATTTGTATTATTAATAAAACCTGCTAGTTCGTTCGCTAATATTTCGTCAAATTCTAGTAATAATTTATTTTCGGAAATATTTTCACTTTTAATAGATAATAAATATTCCAATTCTGTCAAAAAACTATCTAATTCTGATTTAGCCATAGAATCTGGTTCTCCATATTTACAAATCATTTGATAAATATTTTCAACAGTATCATAAATTGAATATTTAATAGACCATTTTGTGTCATCTGTAAATGGTTTTAATTTTTCTATAACCTTCAAAATATTATTTTTTAATACATAATTTGATTTTAATGATATTACAGGAGGATGTCCAATAATATCATTAGATAATTTCATTGTTATTAATATTGACAAGTCAGATTTTGTATTGTCTATCTCGTTATCTAATGTAAAATTTGATAATTTAATAACAAAATTTTGTAAATCTTTCAAATCCACAGAATAATTGTTATTTGATTGTATTTTTATTAATTGGTCTCCTAGCATTTCAATTACACTATCAGATGATAAGACTTTTGATATAATAGTATTTTTTTTAATTGATTTTTTATGAAATTCAATTTGATTAATAAAATCATCAATCGGTTTTTTATGTAGGATTTTTATTTCCGATTTTTTAAATATATTTGTATTTGCAATATTTGTAAAATTATATACAATGTCATACAATACATCTTCTATTCTTTCATAATTATCAATTTCTAAATTAATCAAATTTATTTTATCGCATAATTGATTTTCAAAATTTGATAAATTATTTATTTCAGAAAATACATAAGATGGCTTATTTTTTTCAAAGTATAGTTTAAATGTATAATTTGTTCCATCATAACCAAACATAATTTCGTAAAAGTCTGGATAAACTGTCCATGTCTTTATGTAAGAATTCTTATAAAGAATGTCTATTATATAAGATAATTTATTTATGACATTGTATTGTATGCTTGTGTCCGATTGATAGGATTGCATTATTAGATAGAATTTATATATAATAGAATTAATTATTATAATATATAAATTAATTATCAAATTTTTTTAAATATAATATATATATATATAATATAAATGACAATTAAAACACTTAAAAAATCAACTAACAAAAATCAAAAAGGGGGGAATTTAATTTGCCCTGCTGATTTCACCGCTGAACCCAAAACTCCCGAGGTCGCCGCATTAAATACTTTTATAGAAGAATTAAAAGTAGCTACTAATGCTGAAATGGTCACGGTTGCTTTTCGTAAGTTAAAAAATTCAGGTACAGACGGTGCAGATGGTAGCCCTGATAATTCACGCCTTGATAATTCAGTAATTGCTATGCCCAGTGAATTTACTAAGGATGTAAAATCCGGATTAAAAGAAGGCCTTACTACATTGTTAGGAGATGAAGGTAAAGTATCCAATTTAGTAAAAGCATCTGCGGAACAAATTACAAATTTAGCAGCACTTGCGGATCCTCCTGCTCCTCCTGCTCATGCTGATCCTGATGCTACCGCTACTGCTGATGATACCGCTCATCCTGATGCAGAAGGAGGTGGTAAATCTCAAGCAGGTGGTGCGAAAAAGAAATCCAAAAGAACGGCTGTTAAAAAGACTTCCAAGAAACCTTCCAAGAAATCTTCCAAGAAATTAATAGGAGGTGCAAAGAAAAAATCATCTAAAAAATCATCTAAAAAGCCTTCTAAGAAATCATCTAAAAAGCCTTCTAAGAAATCTTCCAAGAAATTAATGGGTGGTACCAAAAAGAAGAGTTCCAAGAAGAGTTCCAAAAAATCTTCTAAAAAATAAATGTATTAATTTATAAAAATCAAACTACGACATCGATAAAATAAGAAAGTATATTGTCAAGTTGGTCTATATTTACAATGGTGCATTGACTAATTTTTAGCAAATCGCATAATTCATTATTTATTACAAAGTAATTACCGATAACTAGCTTATGGTTAATTAAATATTTTAACATTAATTCATTTAAATCCGAATATTTTATTGTTTTTTTCTTATATTCGAATAATTTTTTAATTTTATTTTTAAGAGTATATTCCAATTCAGTACTAATTACAATGTTTCTTTTTTCAATTGTCATTGTTGAATCATCATCTAAATTTATTGTCTTATTGGATTTTACAATTTCTTCTTTTTTTCCTGAATAATTTTTTATAAGTATATCTAATGCCTCTAATCCATATGTTGTTTGAAATGTTTCTAAACATCCATTATCAGGCTTTATATTACAATCATTTATTATATATTTCAACACTCGTCCATTTTTTCTTACCCCACATGCCATTTCCAAACATCTAATTGTAATAATACCACCCTTTTCTTTTAATTTTTTAATTTGGTCCAAATTAGTATCTTTTCCACATTCTTTTAACATAACTTTCATTGGAGGCGCACAAGTAAAATCATATGGATAATATCCTATTTCAGCACATTCTTCTAATATTGATTCATCTATAGGTACTGA
>JBDNHS010000158.1:0-2623 GCA_041688685.1 Kapaibacterium sp. (SeqCode) | reverse complement strand
ATTGTTTTTTGAAAAATCACAAACAAGAACAAATTACAATTTAGAGTTTGGTGCAAATTTCTCTGGACAAAATATGGCGTTTGAATTATATTTTACAAAACAATTTCTTTTTGACGAATTAGTTTTTGTAGATCAAAATAGTACTCAATTCTTTGGAATTGGGTTAAGATTGTTAAATTTAAACTTTTATTAAAAATGGATAACATGTCTTGCCCAGTTTGTTTTAGTAACAACATTTTATTTCAGTTTAAAATTGATAATAATAACTTTACAGATAAAATCTTAAATTATTATAGATGTAAAAATTGTTTTTATTTTTACAGAATTCCAGATACTTTATTAATTGATTATAAAAATGATTATGTAAATGTAAATTTAATCAATAAAAGTAAAAAATTAGCACAAAACTATTTTGATTATATTAAAAGTATAATCAAAATTAAAGATAATCTTTTAGAAATAGGTGGAAGTTTAGGTTATTTTTGCAAAATAGTACAGGATAATATGAATTTACACTGTATAAATTTTGAATTATCTGATTATGCTCTAAATTATAGTAATAATATAGAAGTACAATCTATAAATAATTTCGATAATCTAAAATCAAATTCATTTGATAATATTGTTTCTTTTCATGTTTTAGAACATATACCACCAAATGAAATTATTTTATTTTTTGAAAATATATTAAATCTTTTAGCTGATGACGGAAAAATCTTATTATTTACACCTAATGCAAATAATAAAAAATTAGATTTATTAAAAAAATATTATGGTTGGTTAGCTCCTTCGGAACACATTGGATTTTTTGACATTAGAACAATTATATATATTTTAAAACAACTTGAAGAAAAAACTGGTGAAAAATTCATTTTGACTTTTAATTCAAAGATACCATCATTTTATCATTATCCAGTTGTTTCTTTTATTTCAATGTTTAGAAATAAGTTTAAAATAAAATCATCTGATTTTGAAACTCATAAAGAATATAAAATACAAAAACCTAATTTTAAAAATAAAATTATTCAATATTTTAAATCTTTATTTTCTTTTTTTCTTATATTTGAAAAGTTATTATTTTTACCTTTTTATTTAATATTTGATTTGATTTATAAAGAGAACGATGAATTGGTAATAACAATACAAAAAAGTAAAAAGTAAAAATAAATAATAAAATAACATTAACTAATAAAGTAAATATGACAAACGAACAATTTTTTGATGCAGCTTACTCTAATGATATTACTAACTTAAAATTAGGCATTTCAAAAGGAATTGACCCAAATATATTAGATGAAGAAAGCTGGACTGCTTTGTGCTGGGCTGTGAATTATTCTCATTTTGAGGCAAGTGATTTTTTATTAAACAATAAAGCAAATATAAATTATATTGATACAGAAAAAGAATCTGTACTTATGATTGCAATTCAAGCAGAAGATTTAAATCTAGAATTATTGAATTTATTGATTGAAAATGGAGCAAGTATAGATTATCAAGATTCTATCGGTTGGACAGCACTAAGCCATTCAGTGGCTATGGATGATGCTGACATTGCTGAATTTTTGCTTTCTAAAGGTGCAAATCCAGATATAAAATCATTATTAGAAAATGATGAAGATTATGAAACGCCAAGAGAAATGATAGAATCAAAAGAGTTAAAAAGTATATTTGCAAAGTATGAAAAGAAGTAACTTGCCTTAAATCTATTAAAAATATATAAAGTTTTGTTAAATATAGTTGAATATAGTTTAAATATTATGTAAAACTAAACTTTATTGCTTTTAGACTTAGCAAATATGCCCAATAAAATTAATAATGAAACTAATATTGTAGATATACTTATATAAGCACCTTGAGTAAACTTATCGGACTTATAAGTCATTTTAATTATATGTTTACCTTTGCCTATTTCAAAGCCTCTTAGTGAATAGTTTGTTCTCAGTAATTCACTTTCTTTATCGTCGACAAACAATTTAATTGTTGGATAATATACTTCACTCAAACAAACTATACCTGCATTTGGTGATTCTAATTCAAATTCTATATATTCAGAATTATATTTTAAAATATTATATTTAAAATTAGTATTATTTTCACTTGAAATTAAATTAGTGTCATTCATATCTTTGTTAAAAGTTAAATAATTACTTTTATTTAATTCATTTAACTTGTCATTTGATTTGTTATTTAATTTCTTCTCAACTATTGCACACTTTTTAAAATCAAATTGTGGATTATCTTTCAAAAAGCCAGCAATATCTTTAGAATCTAAAACTATATAGTTGTTATTAATCCAAGCAAAACCTAAATTATTTATATTTTCATAAAATCTTGGTGCATTTTGTACTTTATCAATTCCAATTTCATACTGTACATTATGCAAATCGTTTACTTCTTCTCTTGTAGCCACTGGTGGATGTACTTTATCTAAAACCAAAGGGTTATATCCCTCAATTAACATTATGCTTTTCATTAAGCCCAAATTTCGTGGTAACGCCATATAAGATGGATTATACATTCTGCTATTAATTCTGAAAATTTTATTAGGATTCTGAGCCAAATTCACCTTAAAGGCACTTTCAATTCTTTCATCGACTAAATAAGTATCTTTAGGATTAGATTT
>JBDNHS010000157.1:0-3641 GCA_041688685.1 Kapaibacterium sp. (SeqCode) | reverse complement strand
GCAATACAAATCTGCAGGGGTGTTAATTTACGATGTAAAAGGACTTATTCCTAATGAACTTGTTGCCGGAAAATTATAAGATATTTTCCTTGAAAAGGCATGTTTAAATACATCTAAGTGATTTATATAAAATATTATTTGAATACGGAAAGCTTTAAGTAAAAAAGTAAAGTTGATTTAAAGACGATGAATTTAATATGCGTTATCATATAATTAATTATATATATATAATATTGAAAATTAAAATGTATTTTTATTTATTGGCTAAAACTCAAAATGCCACAAAATAAAATTATAATTATTAATTAGCCGAATAAAAGTAATATGAAATTTATTTTAAAATTATTCGATAAAAATATCCCGTCTGTAATTCTAATTTTTTTACCATATTTAATATTTAATTGGGTAAATATTTATGACTCAATATTTTATTCTACGCTAAATTTATTTTATTTAATTCTTGTTCTAATTTTATTTCAATATTTTATTTCATATTTATTTGAAAGAAAATTCTATAAATATTTTTTAATTATTATTATTTCTCTATTCTTCATTTTAATCTACGGTTTGTATTTTGTTGCTATTTTCAATAATTTACAAAATAAAATATTTAATGTCCAATTAATTAGAGGGAGAATTACTATTACTTTATTAGGATTATTTTTTTTTATTATAGAAACGCGATTATACAAAAAGGGTTGGTTTGGCATCCAAAATATTTTTTTGTCTATTTTTGTTGTCATCTCAATATTATTTCTAATACCAAAAATCGGGTCTAATAATAATGGTAAAGAACGTTTTCGTAATCATTATATTTCAATGCAGATTAGTGATACTTCAAGTAAACCTGTTTTGTTAATAATAACAGATGAATATAATTCTCCGGACGGGTTGGTTAATTTTTTTAAAGATAAAAATTTATTTAATTTTTCCGATGGTTTGAAAAAAGACGGTTGGTTAGTGAAAAATAGTTTTTTCACTAACGAAACTTCAACCATACATAGCTTGAGCTCATTATTTAATTATAATTTGTCAAAAAATGATCAGTATAGCTTAATGAATGTAAATGATATAGGTACAAAAAAATTGCAGAGGCAAGCTTTATGTGATAGTTTAATTAAAAAAAATGTTAATATAATAAATTTTGGAATTTTTGATTTTGGACTATTTAAACCGCTGACTCGATTGTTTATGTATCCTACAAGTTTTACTGAGTCTGTTATATTTAATACTTCAGGCTTCTTTATTTATTTTAATACATGGGGTGGGGAATTTGATGGATTAGCTTTGTCTTATTATCCTATGATACATAATAAAAAAATATTATCAACATTAAATGATACTTTAAATTCAATAAAAAAAAATAAAACATTTATTTATGCTCATTTATTTATGCCACACAGTCCATTTACTTTTCCACCTGAATTTAAATATCAAAATATTACACCCAATAACTATTTAGCTTTTTGGAAATTTACAAACAAAAAATTACAAAAACTCTTAAAAGAAATAACTACGGAAAATAAGTATAGAATTATACTTTCTGGAGATCATGGTTTTAGATCAGGCGGCAAAATGATTAATCCAAAATATACTTTCGCTGCTTTTTATGGTTTTAGTCAAAATGATATTGATAAAATAAATTCAGTTCAAGATTTAGGCAGTTTAATTAATGGTTGTTTTTAAATTGGTGTTCAGTTCATTAGAGGGTACAAATGCATTTTAATAATATAATCTCCTTAATAGATAGTATCTTTTAAAAGATTTATTTGCTAATTTAGCAAAATTAAATTCACTCTCTATAACTTTAAATAATTCTAAAAGTATGATATTATTATACATTGACCTAGGATCTGGCAGTTTGCTATTTCAGTCATTTTTATCATTTTTATTGGCAATTCTTATTTTTTTCAAAAGAATAGTATCTTTTATTAGGTTTAAGTTTAAAAAGAAAATGAAAGATGAGCAGTAATCAAATTACTTATAATGAAAAATCTTTCAAAGATCCAGTAGCAAGAGTTGTTAAAAAAGATGGTACTTATTTTAGGTATATATTTCAAGATTATCAAAAAGAGTATGATTGTTTAATGCAATCTGGTTTGTACTTGAAATTAGTTCAGAATGGCTTATTAATTCCGCATAAGGAAGTAGAAATTGATACAAACGATTGTAAAATTCACAAACAATTATACCCCGAACAAATCGAATTTCAGAGTTACCCATTTGAATGGTCTTTTACACAATGGAGAAATGTTTTAATTTCTTATATCAAAATAAATCAGATTGCATTAGAATATGGGATGATTTTAAAAGATGCAACTCCTTATAATTTTTATTTAAAATGTGGTAAGCCAATTATGTTTGATACTAGTTCATTTATATTTTTTAAAGAGGGAAATACATGGTTGGCGTATCAGCAATTTTGCGAAACAATGTTGGCTCCATTGGCATTAATGCATTATAACGGATCAAAATGGGCAAAATTAACACAGGGAAGTATTCATGGAATGCAATTGAATTTTACAAGTAAACAATTGCCAATAAAATCTTGGTTTAACTCATGTTGCTTAATGCATATACATTTACATGCAAAATATGTAGTTAAGGGAGAAAAAATAGGCAATGAAAAGTCGAAAAATAGTGAGTCAAATCATAAAAATATTTTATCGAAAGAAAAATTATTATTGATTCATAAACATTTATTAGGTTCTGTGCAGAAATGGAAATCTGCATATAAATTTGAAAATCATTGGGCAGGTTATTATGAAAATGATATTTCATCGGATCAATACATTGCAGATAAACAACAGATTGTAGAAAATTGGATAAAAATTAATAAACCACAAACTGTATTGGATTTAGGTGCAAATACGGGCAAGTTCTCAATGATTGCTGCAAACTATGCCAAACATGTAATTGCATTAGAATTTGATGATATTTGTGTAGACACAATTGAAGAAGATTTAAAAAAACTTAAAATACAAAACATATCAACTTTAATTGGAAATTTATCAGAGCCAAGTCCGAGTTTAGGAATTTTAAATAAAGAAATAGATAATATTTTTGTTCGTGCAAATTCAGAGATGGTTTTAGGTTTAGCGTTAATACACCATTTATGTATTAGTAATTATATGAGCATGCAACAGGTTGCAGAGCTATTTGCAAAATTTAGTAATGCCTATGCTATAGTAGAGTTCATTCCCAAAGAAGACGAAAAGGTTCAATTACTTTTAAAAAATAGAGAAGACATTTTCGAATATTACTTGGAAGAGGAATTTACTAAGCAGTTTGCTAATTATTTTGATTTAATAGAAGAATCCGCATTGGCAGAATCAAAAAGAAAACTTTTTTTATTTAAAAAAAGATGAATCCTAATAAATAGTTTAATTTTTAAAATTAAATAGCCTTAATAAACGGTAAGTGTACATCCCGCTTATTGCGGGGACAAAAAGTACAGTTAAATCCTAAACTCGAAAAGTTTAAAGCAAATTTTTTCTTACTAATTCATTAAACAAAGTCATATTATTTTTGTCTACTAGGCAGCCAAAACCTATATTTGCACCTCTTTGAGAAATATAACCCCTAAATTCCCTCTTATTGGCGTTATATAGCTGATTATGAACAATTTAGATTTATGCATT
>JBDNHS010000020.1:0-4486 GCA_041688685.1 Kapaibacterium sp. (SeqCode) | reverse complement strand
TGGAGTACCAAATTTGATTAATTTCCGAAATATCAAAGATGGCGTTGTGATTATTGATGTGGGTATCAATAGAATTGATGCTGATAACGAAAAAGGCTATAAAATTGTAGGTGATGTTGACTATAATGATGTCTTTGATAAATGTTCGGCTATTACTCCTGTACCAGGTGGAGTTGGACTTATGACTATTGCAATGTTGATGCAAAATACATATAATTCTACACTGAAACAACAATCTGTAAAACAGACCAAAATAACAAACTAAAATTACAGACTAAAATTACAATCTAAAAATTAAATTATCTTTTAAATTATCCTTATAAATTAATAAAAAATATTGAAAAATTCTGAGAAAAAAATTGAGAAAAAAATTAGTGAAGGCAAAATAACATCAAAAAGAACTTTGAGTATTACAGAATTAAATTCATTAGTTAAAAATATCCAAATAATCCACGAAGATGAAAATTTATTAGTAATTAACAAACCATCGGGAATCTACACAATTCCAGACAGATTTGATGTTAATTTACCGAATATATATTCAATCTTTAACCAAAAATACGGTAAAATATTTATAGTTCATAGACTTGATAGAGATACAAGTGGTATTTTGTTGTTAGCCAAAAATGCTGAAACACATAAATATCTAAATGATTTGTTCGCTGAGCAAGGTATAATCAAAATGTATCACGCTGTTACTTATGGGGTAATTCCAGAAAATGAGTTCGATATTGATATACCAATTACTACAAGTCCGAGTAAAAAAGGAATGTCTATTCCATCTTCAAGAGGCAAAGTTTCTTTGACAAAAATAAAGGTTGTTCAGAGATTTAAATTTTGTACTTTGGTCGAAGCAGATTTAGTAACTGGTAGACACCATCAGCTCAGAGTCCATTTGTATTCTATCGAACATCCGCTTTATATCGATGAATTATATGGAAGTCCAGTACCTTTTTATTTGTCAACAATAAAAACAAAATTTAATCTAAAGAAACACACTGACGAACAACCTGTAATATCTAGAATTACGATGCACGCTTTTAGTTTGGAGTTTATTCATCCGACAACTAATTTAAAAGTAAAATACGAAGCAAGTTATCCCAAAGATTTTGAGATATTTTTGAAATTACTTAATAAATATTCAAAAAGCAAATTTTAATCAAACACAAAAACAAATAAAATAAAATTTAGTTAAATTAAATGAATCAAGAATATAATACAGACGAACTCAAAAAGCAATTTTTATTAAGAGATAGATTAATTAATATAATATCAAAAGATGGAAAGTTGCGTGTGTCATTTATAAAAAACTCAAAAACATCTATTGATGCCCAACAAAAACACGTTTTAGACTACATATCTGCAACTTATCTTGCTCAATTATTAGCTGCTAATTCTATGATTGCATCATTTTTGAAAGGTGAAGAAAGAATTTCAATTGATATTTCATCAAATAATTATTTAAAAAGGCTTTATTCAGAATCAAACCAAGTGGGGGAAGTAAGAGGTTATGCAATTGTCAATAATGATATTCAAATTGATAATTTAACTTCATTAGATGATATTCTTAGTGATGGGTTCTTAAGTGTTACTCGAATATTATATAATAATAACGAACCTACAAAAGGTATAATAGAAGTAAAAAGTCAAACTATTGATAAGATTTTGGAAGATTATTTTACTCAATCGGAACAAATTCCATCTAAGTTAATTTTGGATATATTAAGTGATGATGACGGAAATATTATTCATTCTGGCGGAATATTAATTCAAGCTCTACCGGGTGCTGATATGAAAGAAGTTATGGAACTTTATAATTATATATTATCAAAAGAAAAAATCACAGATTATTTTATAATCGAAAAATCTCTAACAGAACTTTTGGATATATTTATTCCTTTTGAATATGATGTAATCAAAAACCGTCAAATTGACTTTTTCTGTAGATGTACTAAAGATAGATTTGTCAATACATTAAGAAGTCTTAGTCTTTTTGATATTAAAGAAATGCGTCAACTAAAACAAAATGAATTGAGATGTCATTATTGCAATAATGCTTATTTTATAGAAGAAATTGATTTCCAAAATTTGATTGATGAAAAGCAAGCAGAATTAAATTAATTTTAAAAAATCGAAGAAAATTAGAAAAACTAACATACCCATTCATTAATGAAAATTCTTATAATAAATTGGCAGGATATAAAAAATCCATTTGGTGGAGGTGCTGAAGTGCATTTACATCAGATATTTAGCAGAATAGTCAAAATGGGAAATGAAGTGACTTTATTTTGTTGTGAAATTGAAAATATGCCCAAAAATGAAGTTATTGATGGGATAAATGTGATAAGACATGGAAATAGAAATACATTTAATTTTGGTGTAAAAAAATATTATTTAGAGAATTTTGCCGATGAAAATTTTGATATTGTAATTGATGATGTAAATAAAATCCCATTTTATACCAAAGATTTTGTAAAAAAACCATTGATGGGTATAAGTCATCATTTTTTTGGTACAAGTATCTTCAAAGAAGTTAATCCTATTGCAGCATTGTATGTATATTTGTCAGAATTTGTGATGAAATATAAATATAAAAATATACCTTTTTCTGTAGTCTCAGAAAGTACTTTAGATGAATTTAAGCATAAAAATTACGACACAAGTAACTTTAAAATTATTTATAATGCAATAGACCAATCTAAATTTGACTTTGAAGTCAAAAAGAAAGAAGATATTTTGACAATTACATATTTTGGTCGTCTCAAAAAATATAAATCAGTCCAGCATTTACTTATAGCTTATAGTTTGATAAAAGACAAATTGCCAAATTCTCAAATTTATATAATTGGTAAAGGCGATTACTCCAATAAATTGAAAGAATTAGCAATCGAATTAAATATCGAAAAAAATGTACAATTTTGGGGGTTTGTTGATGAAGAAACAAAAATCGACTTACTTTCCAGAAGCCATATAGCTGTCAATACTTCTATCAAAGAAGGTTGGGGCATAACTAATATTGAGACAAACGCCTGTGGTACGCCTGTAATCTCGGCAGATAGCCCTGGGTTGAGAGATTCGGTTAAGGTAGGGGAATCTGGTTACTTATATAAATATGGCGATACCCAAGAGTTATCACAAATAATATTAAGAGTATTACAAAATAACGATGAAAGAATTAAACTTTCTGAAGGTGCATTACAATGGGCAAAAAATTTCTCTTGGGACAAATCAGCTCAACAGATGTTAGATTACATAAAATTTGTTATAGAATTATACAAAAACAATAAAATTACTTAATAAATTAATACTTCTTTAAACTCAATTTTATAATAGCATTGAATTTTCCATCCATTCTAAATAACTTTCACTTGCTTTATCAATTTTAATTGTCAATATTTCTGGTACTTCATAGCTGTGGTTTTGTTTTATAAACTCCTCAATTTCATTCAGCTTATTTTTGGAAGTTTTGATTTTAAGTATAAATTCATAAGATTGCTCTATATCTTCTTTCCATTTATAATATGAAATGACATTTGGAATAATATTAACACAGGCAGCCAAACTTTGTGATACCAAACCTTTTGCTATTTTCTCTGCTCTTTCGAGTGTATCGGTTGAAGTAAAAATAATTCTATAAGATTTTGCTTTTTTCATTTTTAAAATATTATTTATTAATTTTGTTTTAATTACAATACCAACTTAACAAATTTACTTAAAAATTCAGTTATAGAATATGATAGATTTATTTATATTATTTTTGCATTACTTGGGTGCTATTTATGCTTTTACCAAAAATTGGCAAGAAAATAACATCAGAGAAGGATTTTTGTCCGTTTTAATATTAGGATTAGCTTTTACTATTTTGTGGACTTTGTCCGGAACAATAGCAAGAATAATATTCCCAGAAAGTTGGAATAATATTTACTTTACAGTGGATACACTTTCTTTAATCTTATTGGTAATTCCAGAAAGTATTTTCTTTTACCAATTCTTCATCAAAAAATAATCTAATCCTAAAAAAATAATAATTTAAAATAAAGTATTTATTTTAAGCATTAGGTCAAGACCCAATGCTTCCGAAGATAATATTTCTACCTATTAACCAACAATCGCTGGCTAATGCTACCAGTTGGTGTTTGGATTTGGATTGTATAGGAGCCGATGGGGATATTATTCACATCTATTTCTGTCTTGTTGGTGTAATTTGGGATAGTCATTATTTCATTACCCAAAATATCATATATACTCAAATCTGCCACGCCACCAACACCAATAACTTCACCCAAATCTACCGAAATCTTATCAGATGATGGGTTGGGGTAAATAAGGAAATTATGGATTGTAACTACTTCTTTTTCTATGGAAGTAGGATTAAAATCTGAATAAAAGAAGTTTGTGGTATCGCTTATTACCCAATCATTATTAGCAAAGTCCCAATTGTAATTAATTTGATGTATGAATTTATACTTACTAATATTAAGTGGGT
>JBDNHS010000156.1:0-20114 GCA_041688685.1 Kapaibacterium sp. (SeqCode) | reverse complement strand
CGCTCAACTGGGTACAACCTGTCATTGAGAGACTTGCGGGAGCGCCCGACAAATGCGGTAGTGATCCGACTTATTGCCGGCTCGGGTTTCCCCCTATTCACACTACAAACAGGTCCGCGCCTCGGCAGCGACCAGCCACTTTTACGACGACGCCCGATTCGCATCGCGGCCTGTGGAAAACTGCGCCCCAGATGCCCTTCGCCACACCAGCGGTGACTGTCAGGTTCCTTGATGATTCTGGTGCAGTGCAAAATCCACCGCTGCTTGCAGGGTCCCGGCACCAGTAACAAGCACCTATGGGCGTGCAACGCTTGCATTCACCGGATCAATGGTGAAAGAAGACGGGCAAAATCCGATGTGCCCTGCCGGGCTTGAGACCGGGATCATTGATCATGCCGAATTCCACCAAAAACACCTCATCGCCGCACGTCGCTATCATCATGGGCAGCCAGTCGGACTGGCCCACCATGAAAAATGCCGCTGACACGCTTGATGAACTCGGAATTGCTTATGACGCACGGATCGTCTCGGCCCATCGCACACCGGAGCGCATGTATGATTTCGCCCGCTCAGCCAAGGCCGCCGGCTTCAAGGTGATTATCGCTGGTGCTGGGGGGGCCGCCCATTTGCCCGGCATGACCGCCGCATTGACGCCGCTACCGGTGTTTGGAGTGCCCGTGCAGTCCAAGGCCCTTTCCGGACAGGACAGCCTTCTTTCCATTGTGCAGATGCCAGCAGGTGTACCAGTTGCTACAGTTGCTATTGGTGGTGGCAAAAATGCAGGTATTCTTGCTGTTGAAATTTTAGCATTAAGCAATGAAGCAATGAGCGATAAACTCACAAAGTATAAAGAAGAGATTGCTATTGAGTCTCGAATTAAAAATGAAAACATGATTTTTACTCAAAATTAAATGTATATTTCATTTTTTTACACAAAATAATTTATTCAATTTTGTATTTTAAATAATTTTATATATTTTTGTAATCTCATTAATCCTATTTAAATAAATTAATATAATTTTTGAGTAGTATATTGAAGGTGTCGCCGGGGTAGCTCAGCTGGTTAGAGCAACGGAATCATAATCCGTGTGTCGGGGGTTCAAGTCCCTCCCTCGGTACGAAATAAAGCCAATCCATTAGGGTTGGCTTTTTCCTTTGTTAGTTGTCTCGATTTAGGAAATTTCACTTCTGCGTTCATTTCTCTATCCTGTTCGTGTGTACCATTATAGCCGAATCTTGCACCAGTACCATAAGGTAAATTTTTCGGTCATAGCTTAGTTCATTAATTTTCATACCATACGGATAATACTCACTCTTACTCAACAAATCCACCAAAAACGGCTGTGATGGTGAGCCAGTCGGCATCTTAATATCAGAGAATGTAACACGCACACGTTTCCACGTTTCCTGAGCGTAGTCGAAGGTAACTCGTATGCCTTTTTCCCAAGTTGACCAGAGAATATTCCGTTTCGTATATCTTTATTATTTTTAAGCCATATTTCTTAGTGCTATTATACACATACAAATTGGAACTAAATAATAAATTATTGTTGATAGTATTATTACGAATTTATAAACTTTGCTTATATTTTTAAATTTTAAATTCAAAATAATACACAATATTGTTGTTAACAAAAAAGAAATACCAAGATGATAGAAATACAAATTATTAAATGTTCGAATAAATGGCAGCAAATATGAATGTAAAATATATGTATTTTTTTCAAAAAAATGTAAGGATAAAAATATTATAAAAGTTATTAAGTTAATAAAATAAAGTGTAATAATAGTTTTTTTCATTTTATTCTTCATTAACCATTAATTATTAATTTCATTTTCTGTCTCTCTAATTCAAATAAAATAGTAACTAATTGCGACAAATAAAATTATAATTAATTAATTTCGTATAAACTATTAAATTATTTTAGAATTAATATAAAGGCAAAAATGTCATCAAGACCAACTCTTGTTACCGAAGAAATATTTGATTATTTACTTCATAATTTTTCTGCAGAAGATGAATTTTTAGCTAAATTAAAAGTTGATGCAAGCTTAGAAAAAATCCCAGAAATTTGTATATCTGCTGAACAAGGTAGATTTTTAGAATTTTATTTAAAATCAATTAATGCAAAATATGTATTAGAAATCGGTTCTTTGGCTGGATATTCTGCTATAACTATGGCAAGAGCATTGCCAGAAGGTGGAAAAGTAATCGCATTAGAAATTTTCAAAAAGAATGCAGATTTTATTAGGAACAAAGTAAAAGAAGCTGGATTAGAAGATAAAATTGAAGTAATAAATGAAGATGCTGCTAAATTTTTGAAAAACTATAAACCAGATTTTGAATTTGACTTCGTTTTTATTGATGCAGATAAGAAAAATTACTCAAATTATATGGAAATGACTTATCCACTTTTGCGAAAAGGTGGAGTAATTTGTGGAGATAATGCTTTGGGATTTGGTCATATTGCAGAAAAAGATCCAAAAAGTGAACCTGGTAATGTAAAGGCAATTCAAGCTTTTAATCAAAATATGAAAAATCACAAAGGTTTATTTACTACCTTAGTTACAATGGGTGACGGTATGTGTATGGGTATTAAATTGTAAGAAATGATTTTTGACTAATAATTTTCTACACACAATTTTCTATAATTGATTTTCGAAATATATCATAAAAAAAGGCACAGTGTTGTGCCTTTTTTGGTATTAATTCTGTTTTTTATAAATAATAATTAATAACACATTAGTCAAATAAATAACTATTTGCCTTTGTAAACTGGTTTTCTTTTTTCCAAAAACGCGTTCACACCTTCTTTGAAATCATAAGATTCCGATGCCTGCTCTTGCAAATTTTCTTCAAGTTCTAATTGTTCGTACAAATTATTTATCAAAGAATAATTCAAAGCTCTTTTGGTCAAACCGATTGCAAAAGTTGGCTTTTGAGATAACATTATAGCAAATTCATTCACAAAAGTCTCAAATTCACTATCTTCGACAGACTTATAGATTAGTCCGATTTCCTCAGCTTCTTTACCTTTTACTTTATCTCCCAGCATCACCATTGCAGTTGCTTTCGCCATTCCGACTAATCTCGGCAAAAACCAACTACCAGCGGAGTCAGGCACCAAGCCAATATTTACAAATGACTGCACAAAAGATGCGTTTTCTTTTGCAATTACAAAATCACAAGCAAGTGCAATATTTGCACCAGCACCAGCAGCAACTCCATTTACAGCAGCGATTATTGGCTTTTCTATATCACGTATTTTGATAATAATAGGATTATATTGTTCGGCTACTATCTCTCTAATTGATTTATTACCATTCAAAGATGCCTGCAAATCTTGTCCAGCACAGAATGCCCTACCAGCCCCTGTAATTATAATTACTCTTACATCAGTATCATTTTCATAATTATCAAGTGCATTTTGAAATTCCATTGCCATTTCATAATTAAAACTATTCAATACTTCTTCCCTATTCATAGTTAGCATTGCAATAGAATTTTTGACTTCTGATTTAATAAATTTATATTCCATTTTCTTTTATTAGTTAAGTTGTTTTAAATTATTATTTTGTTTTTTTACGAATTTTTTATGATTATAGTTAAGTTTCAATTTTACCTTTTATAAGTGCCTTTGTGTTCTACGCCTTTGGTTAGCCAATCTGGTGGTGGTTTGCCTAAAAAGTAAATTATCTAATTATTAACTGCATAATTTAACTTATTTCAAATTTCTAAGCTTATCTAAAAGAATTTCGGGATTTTGGCGAGTATCAAATATTAAATGAATTATAATCCCTTTTTGAGTATTACTATAAAATATCTTATGGTTATTAATAATTAAATATTTTAAATCAAAACTTCTATATATTATATTTAAATCTGCTTTACCTAAATTTGGATAGTTCTTAAGTTTTTCAATATTGTCAAATATACTTAGTATAATATTTTGAGCAACCTTAATATTTGCATTAAATTTGTAGTAATCAAACACTAATTTTAAATCTTTTTTAGCTTGATCTGACCACTTTAGAGCTATACCCATTTTGTAATCTCTTTCTTTAAATCTTCACTGTCAATCAGCCTATCATTATGATAATCATCAATACTATTATCAAGTCTGAATTTAAAATCAGAAAACTCTAAATCTATTTGATTTTCTTCATCAATAACAGTGTTAGTCAAAATATCAATAAAATTTAAAAGGCTTTCATCGTTAGTATTTCTAATTTTATTTATTACTTTTTTTCTTTTTTCTTCAAGTATAGTCATAATTTTCCACTTATTTGTTTTAAAAATTAACGACACTGCTTTTTATTTATTTTAATTTCAAAGTTTAAGTTTTCTTTGCCTTTAATTAACTAATCTGGGGCTGGTTTGCCTTGAAGTAAAATAATAAATTATATCTCCTCACTCACATACATTGGTATATGTTTTTCTGAACAATAACTTTCAATTTCTGTATCATTTGAAAAGTAATTATCGCAGAAATGTACTAATTCTTTTTCTGCACCGGAAATATATTTTTCATCTGCAGTCATAAGTTTTTCTATTTGTTCAATGAACCCTTCAAAAAGTTTATTCATCACACATAGTTTATCTATTGTTTTAAAGTCTAAATGTCTAAAAACAGCTGGAAAAAGTACTTTACTTTGATAAGGATTTGCATTAAGTTCAATTATCCCAATACCAAAAGACTGGTTTAGTCTTGCCATTTCTTCATACAAACTATCACTAAATTCAAATGCTACTAAATATCCATAATTTGCCCAACTTGAGTTGGAAACAGCTTGAAAAAATGCTTTTTTAAGTTCGCTGTCGCTATTAATTTCTCGTTTTAGTTCGTAAGAACTTAATTTAAAAGTATCAACTCTATTTATAGATTTTAAAAAATTTTGGCTTGTTCTAGTTTGCAAATTTAAGAATTTAATACCAACCATATCTGGATGTGTCCAAATTTGATTGTTATCTTTGCCGTTTGATTGTTCGTGAAAAATCGTCTTTGAATAAGTATCGGTATTTTTTAGATAACTACTTAAAAGTTTATGTAGATCTCTCTCTTCATAAGTTTTATTTTTTTGATTTTTTGATGGTTTTAAAATTTCAGTTTCTATTTCACCACTTAATATTTCAATTCCAATGTTTTGTTCGTTTTTTGTAAGGTAATAAGAATAAGTCCTGCCATTAATTTTAATTCGTTTAACTCTAGTATCATTTTTTTGAATGAAATCAGTTAAAACTCCAGAAACGGACAAAAATGGAGTTTTCGAATTTCCAAAATCAAAATAATTTCTTTCAACAATATGATTGTAAATATCCATATAAATTATTGGCTTATTAAGTTCTTCTAAACTTTTTAAAATTGCTTCTTTTAATGTCATATTTTAATTTTATTTTGTTTATTAATTTCTTAAATAAATACAAATCCCACAAACCTCTTACCTCGTATAAGTGCCTTTGTATTCTACACCTTTGGTTAACCAATCTGGTGCTGGTTTGCCTAATAGATAATGATCATAAAACTCTTTCATTTTGATTGTATAATCTACTTTATTTGGATATTTTTTCAGATGATGCGGCTCACCTTCGTATTGTAACATTATAGCAGGTTTATTATACCTTCTAAATGCCATATAAAGCTCTATTCCTTGAGGATAAGGCACTGCATCATCTTCATCACCAAACATTATCAAAGTTGGGGTATTCATCTTATCAGCATAAAATACAGGCGAATTTTCTATGTATCTATCCAAGGAATCAATTAAATTACCTCCAATACGGCTCTGTTGCTGTTCATATTGGAATTGTCTTGCCAAACCACTACTTAATCTAATTCCAGAATAAGCGGAGGTCATATTCCCGACTGGCGCACCCGAAACGCAAGCTTTGAAAAAATTAGTTTGTGTAACGATATAAGCGCCTTGATATCCACTCCAGCTGTGTCCCCAAATTCCTATTTTATTACTATCTGCAACACCAATTTCTGCCAATTTTCGAGAACCTGATACCAATGCATCAAGTGAAGATTGCCCTGGGTATGGATTATAATATTTTACATCTGGCAAAAATATTACATATTCATCACCCAAATATACCTGAAAACAAGGTCTATGTAAGTTACTTGGTTGGATAAATCTATTTTTATCTTGAGACATTTGTTCATAAAAGTAAATTACTACTGGATATTTTTTGTTTGGATTATAATTATCTGGCAAAATATAATATCCATCCAATGAATCACCCTTTGAATTAGCCCATTTCAACAAGTGAGATTTACCCCAAATGTAATTTTTCATTTCAGGGTTTACATCTGATACTTTTTGGGGATTACTTAATGAAAAATCTGTAATCCAATAATCTGGAAATTCTTCAAAACTTTGTTTGGTATATAAAAACTTATTACTAAAATCTGGTTTTTGCCTAAAAGCGAAATTTTTGTCGTCTTTAAATTCATTAATTATCATTTTTGATTTCAAATCCAAAGATAACAAATTATTGGCTTTGTTAATTTTATTAAATCCAGAAAGTAACAAAGTATCCATATTTGTAAGATATTCTTTATTTTTATCTTTATAAGTAATTCTCAATTTTATTTTATTACTTCTTCCAATTTGATTTGTTAAGTTTTCAGTTTCAAATGTATTTGTGTTGATTTTCCATATATCAAATTCATCATAAAATAAACCATAAACTAAACTATTATCTTTATACCAACCCGCAAATCCATAAGGATCTGGTTCTTTTGGAACATCATTATCCAAATCATAAAATGGCAAATTTAACTTTGAACTTAATTCATTCGTTGTATTACTTTTATTGTCATAAAAATACCAATTTTTCATATCATAAAAAGAAACATAATCCCCGTTTGGTGAAAGATTTGGGTTATGATTAAGATATTTTTTTATTAAGTTTTTATTTCCATTTTTGAGATTATAGCTATATGCATCAAAATACCAACCTTTATAAGATATTTCTTTTAAATAAGGTTTGTCATCAGTTAATATAATAAAATCTTCATTTTCATTATTAATTATATTTGTTGACTCAATCAAAGTATCGTAATTCAGCTTTTTATCATTTGTATTAATAACTGCAAAAAATGTTCTATCTTTTTTTTGTTTCCAATCAATTTTCTGTTGAGTAACAATTTTTGGGTCATTGTAGTGCCAAGTAAACATTTGGGCATCATCAGCGATTTTATCCATATTATATAAGTCTTCTTCTTTAATTTTCTTTTTATCTGCTTTGTCATCTTTTTCAGGAACATTATCGCTTTCAAGTTTGATTCCAAAATACAACAAATTACCATTTTTGGTGAATTCAATTTTATTTACATTAGGTATAAACCAATTATTAATGATATTATTATTAACTAAAACAGAGGTTTCTAAATTATTTTTGAAATCAGTCATTATAATAGACTGATTTTTGGGCTTTGATGAAGCAGAGTCCAATATTCCTGTCAAAAATACTAATTTTTGTGATTGAATATTCCAATTTAAGTTCCCAAAATAGAAATTAGAATCTTGTTTTATAATAGTTTCAGGTGCATAATCTTTTAGTAATTCTCTAAAGAAAACACCATTATTTTTTCCGTTATTTGTGGCAACTGCATAAATAATAAATTGAGAAGTAGAGTCAATTAAATAATCAGAGACATCTCTGATTAATATTTCAGACTTTGATTTAATATTTCTTAGATAAAGATTTTCGCCAATTATTCTTTTAGATTTATCATTAGATTTATCGTCAGGTTTTTTTTCAGGGTATGTTTTATAAACTAACCATTTTCCATCATTTGATAATGAAAAATTATTGGATTGTATTATTTCTTCAGATTTACCATTTTCTAAATCCATTAAAATTAGGTCATTTTTAGGCTTATCTTTATCGCTTTTACTATTTTCTATATCAATGAATTTGGGTAGTTTATTGAATGCTAACTGATTATTATAAAGTGATATTTGTTGATTGTCCCCTCTTTCAATTTTGATTTCTTTTGATGATGTATCTAATAAATTTTTTATAACTAAATAGCCATCTCCTCTATCAGGCGACACATTATAAACAAGCCATTTACCATCTTCACTTAGTACTGTTTTTTTGATACTTTTAAATTTCATTGCATCTTCAAAAGTAAATTTTTTCTTTTGTTCGCTTTTATCTTTATTTTCTTTGTTATTCGGTTTTGACTCTAGTGAATAGTTAATAAAGATTGTAGAAATTATTAAAGAATAGAAGTAGATTTTTGTGATAATATTTTTTATACTATTTATTTTAGTTGATTTTTGATTTATGATTTTCAAATTTTATCTCTTTAAGTTTTATTTTTTTTATTTTACAATTTAATTTATCTAACAAAAATACAAATTAACTTTTAAATAATTTAATTAGACTTTGAGTTAAAACAAAGATTGAAATAAATATTATCAATATTCCCCAAAAATAATATGGTAAAAATAATATTTCTTCTACAACCCCAGTATCGGATTTCATTAGTTGGTTGCCTAATACAATTTCTTTTGTAAATATATATCCCAAACTCAAGTAAACACTTATAATCGCTTGAAGTCCCAAAAATAAAGTAATAAATTCTTTATGTAATGTATTTTTACTTTTTAGTAATATAAAAATTAAAATAGTAGCAAAAGAACCAATAACAACTAATCCAAATATATTTCTGACCCATAAAATTAAAGAAACTATCATTATTACTGTTATTAACCATAATCCATAGTTGGTATATTTTTCGTTTTTGGCAATTACTATAAAAATAAATCCAAATAAAGTTGGTCCCAAAGGACCAGCAAATGCTATTAATGCCCTACCTACGCCACCTAAGTATAATTCACCACTATGGGTTGCAACTCCTGAACCATCAGAGAATATTTCGAGCTTTTCGAATGTTCCACCCATAATGATTGCCATTAATCCGTGAGACATTTCGTGAAACCAAGTACCCAAAATTGTGAATGGGTAAAGGATTTGTCTGCCAAGTTCAAATTGAAATAATGTTATATTGACAACAATTAATATAAATATTATTAAAGCTTTTCGTTGATTATTATTAAGTTTTTTCATAAATTAAAATTAAAAAATATAAAATATAAGAATAGTAAATATAAATTTATAATATTGACTAATTTTAGCGTCTTTATATTTTTATAGATTTTAAATAAATTTAGATATATTTTATTTAAAGTTAAACAACAATTTGAATTTTAAAAAGGATTAGATATGAAAAATGGCAAAATTGCATTTGTCTCAAATAACAACAAAAATATAGTTGGTGCTTTTGGCTCTACAAAGTTTTTTGAAGTATTTACATTAGATAATGGAGAAATAACATCCCGCGAAACAAGAGAAGCCTACAAACCAATTGGTGGCAATGAATTACCAACATTAATGAATAAAGTAAGTTCTGATAGTCCAAATAACAAACCTGTATTTTCTCTTGGAGTAATGGATAAATCAAAAGAAAAACATCTAAAATTAGCAAAAACAATAAGTGATTGTACTTTTGTTGTCGCAAGAGGAATGTGTGCAAATGCTTGGGATAGTATTGAGCAATTTAAAATGAAACCAATAATTACAAGCCAAAAAGATTTTGAATTTGTTATTCAAGATATCATTAGTGAAACTATAAAAGATAATAAAGAAAGTATAAATGCAAAGGACGATTAATTATTTATACGAATTGAAATTTAATCAAATAAAAATCAAAAACTAAATAAAAAAAGTAATTTACCGATAATTTAAAATTAGTAATTTCTTTGTTATATTTGCATAAATTTATTATTGACAAATAAAATCTATAATCTAAATATTAGAAAATGTTAGAAAACAAGAGATATATAATTAAATCAAGATATTATATATTACAAATTATATTATTTGTAATTTTTTGTTTTACTATAAATTACAGTTCATTTGCAAATTCTCCAGATAATCAAAAGATATATTTTTATGATATTTTAGAAATCTCAAATAGTTCTAAAGTATTGATTGTTAATTCCAATGAAAAGAATGCAAACGTTTATCAAAATTTATTTGATCTTGATACACATGTATTATCGAATATCTCCCTTGAATCAATAACAGAAATATCCGTTTCATATACTAAATTCAATTTTGTTATCGGTAATAAACATAATTGGAGGAATAACTTAACTTTAGTTCATTCTATAAGTTATGTTTCAAATGATAAATTACATAAAATTAATTTTGATAATTGTTATCTACCTTCTCAAAATTTAAAGTTATTTGCAAATAAAGTAATTATAGACAATAATTTCAACGATAATTTGGATGATGAAATTAATGATAATCCTACGAAAAGTTTTAAAGATTATATAAATAAATCTAATCTTCAAGAGTATTTGCTAAACAATACAAACTCGAAATCAAATAGAATTCAAAACTCTGAACCAATAGATTACAAAAATGTTCTGTTCTCAACTTATCTCGGTGGTGGTGATTATGATTATCCTACTGGAATAACAATAGATAAAGATAGTAATATCATCGTAACCGGATATACCTCTTCAAAAAACTTCCCAACTTCTACTGGTAGTTATAAAAAAGACTCAAGAATTTCCAAATTTGGTGAATCAGATGTTTTCATTTCGAAATTTGATAAATCTGGAAATTTGTTAGTTTGTACTTATTTTGGAAGTTTTGTTGATGACAGAGCCACTGATATAAAAGTCAATTCTTTAAATCAAATCGTTATTACTGGTTATGTTTATCAAACTTCTACTTTTCCAGTTACTTCTTCTTCTTATTATACAACTGCAAATGGATTTTATGATTGTTTTGTTTCTGTCTTTGATAATAATTTAACTACTTTAATATATTCAACATTGATTGGTGGTCGTAAAGATGACTATCCAATGTCATTGGAAATTGATGTAGATGACAATATTTACATAACCGGTTATACCACTGAATTAGAAAATAGAATAAATGACTCTTTACCCTATCCTGTTACAACGAATGTATATGAGAAAGTTTATAGAGGTAAATATGATGTATTTGTTAGTAAATTGAGTAAAGACTTGTCCACTTTGAGTTTGTCCACTTTGAGTTTGTCCACTTTATTTGGTGGAAATAAAGATGATTTTGCTCTAGATATAAAAATAACTCAATCTGGTAGTATTTTAATAACTGGATTTACGAAATCAGATAATTTACCAGTTACCGGAGATGCCTTTCAATTTAGATATAATGATACTATTGAAGATAGTAGTATGAGTGATGCTTTTGTACTAAAATTATCTTCAAATTTTGATATATTGTTATATTCATCTTATTTTGGCGGAGTTGGTAGAGATGGTGCTTATTCTATCGAAACAGATTTGTCGGAAAATATATATATAACTGGATTTACCGAATCTTCTAATTTTCCTGTAACGATTGGCTCTTATGCTGATTTGAATAATAAAAATCCAGCAAGTAGAGACAATAGCGATAGTTTTATTACTAAATTAGAAAATAGTGGGCGTAATGTTGTATTTTCGACTATTGTTGGTGGAGAATTCCAAGATAGAGCTTATGATTTAAAATTAAATAATAATAATGATATTATAATTGTTGGATATACTATTTCTTTAGACTTTCCTAATACAGATTTTGCCTTTGACAAACAAATTGTTAATCAAGCAAAAACTGATGGATTTATATATAAAATCAATAATACTGGCAGTGATATATTATTTTCATCTTTTTATGGTGGTGAAGAAAATGACATTTGTAAAAGTATAGTTTACTTCGGAACTGATACATCTAATTCTAACAATAAAGATATAATTGGATTAATTGGTTCTACTACTTCTACAAACTTTGTTGTTTCAGAGTTTGGATTTGATAAAGAATATAATGATACTTCCAAAACAGATTCTTTTGTATCATTATTAAAACTTCAAGATAATCCAATTATAAATTACGATTATAATGTTTGTGAAGGGAATAGTGTACAAATAATAAGTAATCTATTGACAACTTTGGATACTGTTAATAATACCTATACTTATTCTTGGTTTCCTAATCTAAACTTAGATAATAATTTAATAGCAAAACCGACATCAAAACCAAACCAAAATATATTTTATATTCTAACAATCACTGACCAAATATCAAACCTGATTTATGATACAATTAATATTAGAGTAGTAAAAAAACCAAATCCTCTAATTGCTGGTAATGTTATTGGAATTAAATTAAAAAATGCAAATTTCAATGTAAAATACAATCCACAAAGTACGTATATTTGGGTAACTCAGAATGCTGCAATAGTAAATGGACAAACTACAAACTCTATTCAGGTTACATTTAATTCTTCAGATACAGCAAAAGTATATGTTATAGAAAATAATTCTTTCGGTTGTAGCGATACCTCTGACGTTTTTGAAATATTACTTTATGATATAACTAAGCCCAAAATATTAATCATAAGTGGCACAATACCAAGATGCTCTTTGGATACTTTAATTCTTAATTCAGGTCCTTTTTTTGATAATGTTGTTTGGTCGAATGGCTCAACAGACAACATCATAAAGGTAACAGGTGCTGGTAAGTTTAGTTTCAAAGCTTCAAATTTATTAGGCGATATTGTATTTTCTGATACAGTTAATGTTACTACAATTCAAAGCCCACCTAAACCTCAAATAAGACTTACTGGATTGGAGTATAGATGTTTGACACAAGCAAATTCTTATCAATGGTATTTTGAAGATATATTAATCATTGGAGCCACAGACAGAAGATATACGGCAACTCAATTAGGAATTCACAAAGTGAAAATAACTTCCGATAATGGTTGTAAAAATTATTCAGATAATTTAACTACTTCTATAGCATCAGAAGAAAATAAAGATATTGTAGTTTATGAAAATTTTGACAATAAAACTATTCTAAAAATACAAAATGAATATTTAGGAGAAATAATTTTAAATATTTATAATTTATTAGGTCAAAGTATAGAAAGCAAAGCAATTTTGAAAAATAACGGGTTATATGAAGTTGAATTATTTGAACCAAACACAAATCTTAGTCAAAATACATCTTATATTGTTGTAATTAATTTTGTAAGTATTAATGAATTTAATACTCTGAAATTCATTAAGTAAAATCAACTAAGTAAAAAAGAATTGAGCAATATTTAATCTTCTTCTATTCCTATGATAATATTACCTTTTGAGTCTATCATATCATATATCGTTTCAATTCGATTTCTTTCCACCATTTTTAATTTATTTCTTAATAAAGCTTTTTTTAGTGGTGATATTCTATCAAAAAACAATATTCCATTCAAATGATCTAATTCGTGTTGAAATATTCTTGCTGATAATTCATTAAACTCAATTTTGATTTCTTTCATATTCAAATCAAAATAAATTACTTCAATTGAAATTGGTCTTTCCACATCTTCATATACTTTAGGAATACTCAAACAACCCTCTTGGTACAAAGACTTTTCTGTCGAAAAGGAAACAATTTTGGGATTAATTAATACAAGTGGAGTATATTTAGTTTTGTCGTCTTCTTTAGAACCTGCGTCCATTGTGAAAATAGAATAATTGAGCCCAACTTGATTAGCTGCCAAGCCAATGCCATCTGCATTATACATTGTCTGAAGCATATCCTCAGCAATCTTTTTTATATTATCATCTATTTTGTCAACTTCATTTGTTTTCAGTCTTAATACAGGGTTGAAACAATTATATATCGGTAATATTGGCATATTTAATAAGTAGAATTTGATTTTTATAATTTATTTAAATAATCAACAATTTGATTAACATTATTTACAAAAATGCAATTTTTTGAATATTTATTGAACCATGTAATTTGTCTTTTAGCATAATTTCGAGTTTTTTGTTGAGTTTTATCAATTAAAAAATCGTAGTTCTTGTAATTAGGATTGTCTTCGTCTAAGTAATCAATAATTTCTTTATAACCAACAGTATTTAAAGAATTTATCTTTGGGTCATAACCCATTTTTAAAACATTTATTGTTTCCTCAATCCAACCAATTTCTAACATCTTTAGTGTTCTATTATTTATATTGTTATATAATTGTTCTCTATTTAAATCCACCTGAAAATAAATGGGTGCATATTTTTGAACTTCATTTTCTTGTTGAAACGAAGAAATCGGTTGCCCAAATAACATATAAAATTCTAACGCTCTGATTACTCTAACAGGATTTTTGTCATTATATTTAACTGCTGATTTCATATCAACTTCTTCTAATTCCAGATACAAGTCGTAAATTCCATAAGTTTCATATCTTTTGATTAATTGATTTTTTATGATATTCCTTTTAGAATTCAAAATATCATTCTTAGAATTAGATTTACCAATCATAATTGGTTTTATTGATTCATTTATTTTGTTTTTATCAAGATTATCGAATATTTTATCTTCATCGAATATTCCATTAATCATTGCATTAATATAAAGTCCAGAGCCACCTACTAATATTGGTATTTTGTTTTTTGACTTAATCTCAGAGTAAACTGAATCAGCATCTTCTTCAAATTTCCCAGCACTATAATATTCATCTGGTTCTACAATATCAATCAAAAAATGTTCAGTTTTCTTTAATTCTTCTTTGTTAGGTTTTGCAGTTCCAATATCCAAATATTTATAAATTTGTCGTGAGTCAGCTGAAATTATACTTGAATTTATAGTTTCAGTAAAATCCATTGCCAATTTTGATTTTCCTGATGAAGTAGGACCAACTATTGCAATTAAATATTTATTATCAATTAATTTATTGAAATTATCAAAATTAGGCATAAGAATAATACTTTTTTATTTTGGAATTAAATTATTCTGTAATTATTTTCTTAATTACGAATTTAATAAGTTTATTTATTTTGAGATTATTAAGTTTTACATGGAGTTTTTTTAAGCATTTGATTGAGAATTAGTTTGTAGCTTTTCTCCAAAATATCCACCTAAATAAGTCATAACAAATGCACCTAATAATGAACCAATAATAAATTCAATTGGAATAACATCGTGAGTTGCTCTGAACAAATTTGTATCAACAATCATCACCAAAAATCCAGCTATACCAGACTCAGTAATTGTTACCCCTGGTGATAATCTTCCAATAATAACTCCAATCAAAACAAAAGTAATACAAATGATTGAAATTAAAATATAAAAATTCATATTCAAAATTAAACCAAAAATATTTACTACAATCATACTTAAAATAATACCCAAAACAGTACCAGCCAAAACCCAATTCCAAGAAATATGTTTATTACTATTTGTAATTTCAATGCTATGTAGCTCTTGTCCATTAAATCCAGCGAACAATACCTCTCCCAACCACGCACCTACAAATGTTAGTATAATATTATTCATCATAATTATCATCCAGTCGGATTCTACCAAGGCATCAAATGAAGATAAATCTAAAATTGGAATAAGTATGAAAATTATTATTGAAACAAATATAGAACCTAAGCCTGGCTCTAAAATAGTTATATCTTGTGATTTTATCCCAACAATTGCGCCAGTAATCATAAATAAAGACATCATTCCTAAACTTGGAAGTAAGAAATTATCATATTTATTCCCTACTAACAAAAGAAATATAACATTCAACACTAAGCCAATTATAATAGTATATGCAAAAGACTTCATATCAAATTGATTACTATTTAGTACAATCTCTTCATTCTTTAAATTTGCATTTTCACTTCCGTCATTAATAATACTATTAGAATTAATGTTTGAATTATTTTGAATAGAATCAAGATTAGTATTTTCCATTTTTACCTTTTAGATTTTTAAATTATAAGTTTTATTTTATAAATTTTACAAGTTGAAATTAAAAAAATGTAATATACTAAAAAAGACTATATTTATTTTGTTTTTAGTAATAATTTTAAGATTATAAATAATTTAATTATATTGTAAAATTACAATTTTAAAAAACATAAAAGATATTGGAGTATCTATGAAAATAAAAAATTACTATATATTAGTCTTGGTTTTTTTAATACTTAACACAAATGTATCTAATTCCAAAAATGGCGATACTACAAAAGTTAGAACAATAGAATTTCAGGCATCAAGAGTTGGTTGGTTTGATTTTCCCTCCAATCCTAATGAATATGAAAGAGTTTATCTAAATTACAAACTTAGATGTCCACCTGGCAAACCTTGTGGGGAGTGGGATTATTTGGCACACATATTTATTCGTTTATATTATGCACCTAATTTTAGAATTGATAGTAGTGTAGTAAATGAATTTATATATTCTGAAAAGCAAACGTATAATTATACTTATAAATTAGAAAATAAAATACTTAAATTAGATTCAACTACAACTAAATCAAATTTATTAGAATTTTATGAAGATAGCGGAAAACTAACAGAAAGAACAAATTCTAAAACTGTTTATAAAGCTACTTTTAGATATATTTACAAAAATGATAAATTAGACTCAATTTTAGTAGGAAATGATAATACACTAAAATTAATTAAGACAAAAGTTGATTTTAATGATAATGTAACTTTTTATGAGTCAGTAGAATTATATAGATATATCACTCCTTATGGTAATGGTTTAAATTTGGGGAGTGGATTCACTTGGGTACAAGACGTAACTGATTTTGCATCTCTATTGAGTGGAAAAGTATTCTTAGATGCTCCAAATTCTCAAGAGGATTTAGAGCTAACTTTTGATTATATCAAAGGTGAACCTGTAAGAAACATTAAAAGATTTATTCCTATTTGTCAAAAATGGGTAACCTATAACAGTGATTTTGAAAATATCGTTTCTCCCGTGGAAATTAGTTTAGATGAGTCAGAAAAACAAATTAAATACAAACATATTCAAACAGGACACGGCTTTGGCGGAAATAGTGATAATTGTGCTGAATTTTGTCGAAGAGAAGGTTTTGTAAAAGTTAATGGCGAAGTGAAATACAATTTAGATGTATGGAGAGAATGTGGAGATAATCCTGTGTTCCCACAAGGTGGCAATTGGCTTACAGACAGAACAAATTGGTGCCCAGGAGCAGAAGTTAGTCCTTATGATTTTGAATTAACGCCTTATATAACTGAAAACAAATTTACTATTGATTGGGATATGGAATTTTATAATACTCCATATAATAATGGCAGTAATCAAGACCCGAGATGGCTAATAAATAGTTATATCGTTACTTATGAAGATATTAAATTTCAAAATAATGTTGAAATAGTAGATATTCCTCGCCCTTCAACTAAACAAATTTATCAAAGATTAAATCCTACTTGTAATTTTGCTACAGTAATTATAAGAAATTCTGGTAAAGACAATTTAAAAAGTCTTGATATAAAATATGGAGATAAATTAAAAAATCAAAATACCTTCAAATGGACTGGTGATCTAAAATTTAATGATACTGCTTGGGTGGTTTTGCCTCCTTATGAAACTGGTAATGAAACTAATAATACTTTTGAAGTGGAATTAGTAAATCCCAATGGTAAGCTTGACGAATATATAGATAACAACAAAGCGACATCAATATATAAAGCAACTGCTGAATATTATAATAACATTACTTTAGAATTAGTTACTAATAATTATGATATTTTGAATGCATCATCACCATATAGTTATAAAATTATAAATTCCAATGGTGAAATAGTTTTTGAACTAAAAGAGACTCAAAACAGACGAAAGTATTCGAACGAATTAATTTTGCCAGATGATTGTTACGAATTAATTTTAGAAAATCAATTTGGATATGGATTATATTTTTGGGTGTTAGCGAGGGATAATAATGGAAACAATAATGGTTTTTATCCTGGTAGTTTCAAATTATTAAATAATAACTTGGTTAATTCTTTAACATTTAATAATGATTTTGGTAATAGAATAATACATCAATTTAGAACTGGACCACAACCAACTGCAAACTCTAACTTAGATACTTTAAAATTTGGATATATTAAAGTTGGAGAAGAATTAGAAAAATCTGTTATAGTTAAACCAGAAAATATCAAAGGTATTGAAATAAGTAATGTAGACATCCAACTTGCTTCTTTCAAAGGATTTGAAATTACTAAGACTATCCCAAAAATAATGAATAATAAATTAATCTTAAAAGAGGGAGATAGTTTAGAGATTTTTATTAAATTTAAACCAAAATCTAATGGTAATAAATCATCATCTTTGATTGTCAACACCAACGATAAATCTAAATCTTCTCTTAACATTAATATTCAAGCATTTGGTGGAGAACCAACTGGAATAATTGAAAACGAATTGAACAATGAATTACACATAAATGAATTATTAATGAATGTAATTGTTAATGATAACTTACTTTCAATTAAACTGAACAATGAAATTAATCTTAATAATTCTAAAATAAATATTTATGATTTATTAGGAAATAACCTTATTTCTCAAAAATTCAACTCATATAGTGATATTATTAATTCTCAAATTGACATAAAAGAATTGAATAATGGATTATACTTTATTGTGTTAGAAAATAATAACAATTTTGTAAATTCTAAATTTATTATAAACAAATAAATATTAAAAATAAATCTATTCTTTCAATTATTTTATGATAATTAAAAATGATATTTCTCTATTTCAGAGTTATTTAACAGATGCTTCGGGTTATATTGGAAATGCCCAAGAACTCTATATACCAGAAAACAAAGATGAATTAATTGAATTGGTCAAAGATTTGTATAAAGATAATATTAACTTTACAATTGCTGGAGCAGGCACAGGACTTACTGGTTCGAGAGTTCCTCAAATTGGAGTGATCATATCTTTAGAAAAATTTAATAATATTAACAATTTTGATGAAATCAAAAAAACTGTTAATTGTGGTAGTGGTTTGTTATGGAAAGATTTAAATAATTTTTTAAAGGATAATAATTATTTTTTGCCACCAAATCCAACTGAGTATAATAGTTCGATTGGCGGAAATATCTCTTGTAACTCTTCTGGCTCTCGTACCTATAAATACGGCTCAACAAGAAACTATGTCGAGGAATTAGAAATCATACTACCTAGTGGTGAATTGTTATTTATTGATAGAAAGAATAAAGAGCAAAATAGTAAAAATGGAGTAATAACTGTTAAAACAGAATACTCTACTTACATTATTAATACAATTGATGTTACTAAAACTAATACCAAAAATGCGAGTGGTTATTTTCTAAAAAAAGATATGCACTTGATTGATTTATTCATTGGAGCAGAAGGTACATTAGGAATAATTTTAGAAGCTAAACTAAGTTTTTTGAGAATTCCAGATACAATATTAGGGCTAATCATTTATTTTGATGAAATTGAACAATTATTAAGCTTTACAAAAATATTAAAATCTAAATCTACAAACGATATTTCACCAAGATTAATTGAGTATTTTGATATAAATTCTCTCAAAATCATTTCTGAAAAATATCAAGTACCTAAAAATGCTAATAATGCAATTTGGATTGAGCAAGAAATTGGCGAAATAGACGATTTGGATTTTATATTACAATTATATTATAATTTAATCGAAAAACATACTAAACTTGCAGATAATACTTGGGTTGCTTTAGATGACAAAGAGCATAATTTAATGAAAGAATTTAGGCATTATTTACCTTTGCAAATATATGAAAATCTATCAAAAAGTAATTTAATCAAAGTTGGAACTGACTGTGCTGTAGAAGATGAATATTTTGAAGAATATTTTAAGTTAGTTAGAATAGAATTAAATAAATTAAACTTATACTATGTGGTATTTGGGCATATTGGGAATAATCATTTACATATTAATTTATTTGGCAAAAATGAAGTAGAAAAGAAACAAGCATTAAATTTTTATGAATTTATTATCGATCTAACTATAAAATACAAAGGAACTATTTCTGCTGAGCACGGAATTGGTAAACTAAAAAAAGTATATTTTTTGAAAATGTATGAAAATAATATTATTGATAAAATGAAAGAAATTAAACTAATTTTTGATAGTAAAAACCTTTTAAACAAAGGTAATATTTTTGATTTGTAAATTTTAGATTAAATTTTATTGAAAATTTATTTAACGTAAAAAAGGTGGTAATTATTAAATTATCACCT
>JBDNHS010000155.1:0-4152 GCA_041688685.1 Kapaibacterium sp. (SeqCode) | reverse complement strand
TTGTATTTTCTAAATTTTCTTTTTAAATATTTCTTCTATACTTTATCGGCACTTCACATTAAATCTGAAGTGGATTACATCGCCGTCTTTCACTGGATATTCTTTGCCTTCCATTCTGATTTTGCCATTTTCTTTTAATTTTGCTTCAGTATGGTACTCAAACAAATCATTACAATGGTAGATTTCTGCCTTAATAAAGCCCCTCTCGAAGTCTGTGTGGATAACACTCGCACACTTTGGTGCAAGCCAGCCCTTATGAAAAGTCCAAGCTCTTACCTCTTTTTCGCCAGCAGTAAAGTAAGTATTTAGGTCGAGCATTTTGTAGCCAGCTCTAATTAATTTTGATAATCCAGACTCATCTAAACCTAAATCGTTCAAAAATTCTAACTTTTCTTCTTCTGTTTCTAAAGTTGAGATTTCTGATTCGATTTTAGCACAAATTACCACAACTTCAGAGTCGTTTTTCTTAGCGTATTCTTTAACTAATTTTACATAATCATTATCTTCAGAAAGTGAATTTTCATCTACATTACAGCAATAAATTTGTTTCTTTTGTGTAATTAAATGTAAATCTTGAATTAAATCTAATTGCTCTTCGTCCAGATTCAAACTTCTAACCGACTTACCTTCGTTCAAAGATACTTTTAGCATTTCCAATATTGGCTCAGATTGTTTTGCTTTGTCCGAGACTTTTTTGTCCGATGAACGGATAAATTTTGCCAACGTTTGCACACGTTTGTTTACTGTGTCCAAATCTGCATAAGCTAACTCTAATTCAATAGTTTCAATATCATTTAATGGATTTATTTTACCTTCGACGTGTACAATGTTTTCATCATCAAAACATCTCACGACGTGAACAATTGCTCCAACTTGTTTGATATTTCCCAAAAACTGATTACCAAGACCTTCACCCTTAGAAGCACCTTTTACTAATCCAGCAATATCAACAAATTCGACAGTAGTTGGAATTAATTTTTGTGGCACTATATATTGAGAGATTTTTTTGAGTCTCTCATCAGGTACATCAACTATTCCGATATTTGGGTCAATTGTACAAAAAGGATAGTTTGCTGCCTCTGCTGGTGCAGAAGTTATAGCTGAAAAAAGTGTGGATTTTCCTACATTTGGAAGTCCTACTATACCAATATTCAAAGACATAATTTCCTAATTATTTTTAAATTTATATTATAATATTTCAATTTTTCATTTATTTTCAAAAACAAATTTAACATTTTTTAATTTAATATTTTTAAAAAGAAAAAGTATAAGCAAATATTTAACAAATTTTAGGATATGGTTTTGAAATTTTTTCAGATTAAATTTTTCATTTCAGACTATTTAATCTATTTTTCAATAAAATAAATAATAGTATTAAACATCTAGAATGTTTTATAAAATGCTATGAGTAAGATAAACCTCAAAAAAATACGTTAATAGTGTATAATGACGAAAATAATAAAATGAAAAAAATAACAATAATCTTAATTTTGCTTTTTTGCTGTTATAATTTGAATAGTTTATTAGCTCAAGATTTTGAAGGATTAAAATATGGCACTGATAGTACTTTTGATATTGGTTCTTGGAATTTAAAAGAATTTCCTACCAATAAAGATAACACTTTAATTCATTTAACAAAAATCCTAAAAAAAATTGATTTAGATGTTATTGCTATCCAAGAGATTAAAGATAGTCTGAAATTCATCGAACTTGCTGAATTAAATCCTGAATATAAAGCATATTGGAAAATCAATTATATTTTGGGTTTAGGATTTTTGGTAAAGAAAAATATTGAAGTAATTGAAATAAAAGAAATTTTTAATTTTCCAAAATATTGGAGTATTTTTCCTAGAGCACCTTTGATTTTAGAAATTATTGAAAACGGTAACAAGATGATTATAATTAATAATCATCTAAAATGTTGTGGCGATGGAATTTTAGATACTAACGATTCTAAAGATGAAGAAACAACAAGAATTAATGCAATTAAATTATTAAAAAAATATGTAGATGAAAATTATCAAAATGAAAAAGTTATTCTTTTAGGTGATTTTAACGATAATCTTGCAGATGACCCTCAAAATAATATTTTTGGCGAAATATTAAATGATAATAATTACACTATTTTAGATTATAATATTGCTTTCAAAGATTCTACTTATTGGTCATATCCCTCTTGGCCCTCACATATTGATCATATTATCATTAATAATAATTTAGAGTCAGAATTTAATTTATTAAATAAAAATAGCATTAATGAAGCAGTAAAAGTATTAAAAATTGACGATTATTATCAAAATGGTTTATTTGATTATTTTAAGAATATTTCAGACCATAGACCAATTGTAGCAAAATTTGATTTATCCAATAAAACTTCAATCAAATTAGATAGTGGTAATAAACTAACAATTTATCCTAATCCAACTTACTCTAATGATATTAAGGTAAACATCACAGGAATTGAATACGCAAATATAACAATTATAGATATATTAGGTAATCAAAGACTCCAACTACCTAATTTTGAAAATAATTCAAACTTAGATATAAGTAGTTTAGATAACGGTATCTATTTAATTCAAGTTCAAACTAATAACAAAACTTACTCACAAAAATTAATTGTGAATAGGTAACTTCGAAAATTTAAAATAAAAGAAAGATTAAACTAACAATTAGCATAAAAAAGTAATAAACTACTATATTGTCCGTTTTATTTGTAATATTAAGTTTAACTACTAAATCAATTAAATTAAAATGAACATAAACTACTCAAATAACAGAACAAATTGTATAATTACTATAATTGATAAATCAAACATAAATAATTATAGCTTTTTGACAGAAGACCAAAATGTTTATCTCAAAAAACAAGTAACCAACGAATCCAAAACAGTAAATATCAATAATTACAACAATTACTTTATTTTCATAACTGCTGATTTGACTAAAAAAGATTATTGGGTATTGGAAAATTTAAGAATGAGTGGATTCTCTACTTTACCAGTAATCAATTCAAATAAATTTGAGCAAGTTGGATTATTTATTGATATTCCTAACAGTACATTGGTGGATTTGAAATTAAATAGCTTGGATTTAGTTTTAGCTTACTCCGAAGGATTAGCATTAAGTAATTATCAATTTTTAGAATATTTTACTGATAATAGTAAGAAAAATTCTTTATCAGAAATTATAATAAATCCTAATGATGAGTTCGCTGATGCAGAGAATAAAGTAAATTCAATAAACAACTTAATAGAAGCAAATTATATTGCACGTGACTTAGTTAATAAACCTGTATCGCACTTAAACTCGACTACTTTGGCGAAAAACTTCCAAAAATATGGCGAAAAAGTTGGAATTAAAGTAGATGTATTAGAAAAAGATAAAATCGAAGAATTAGGAATGGGTGGATTATTAGCTGTGAACAAAGGGAGTATCGACCCACCTACATTCACAATTATGACTTACAAACCAGAGAATCACAAAAATTCAAAACCAATAGTATTAGTTGGTAAAGGAGTTGTATATGATACTGGTGGATTATCGCTAAAATCTACTGCTTCGAGTATGGATTTGATGAAATCTGATATGGCAGGTTCGGCTGCAGTTTTTGGGGCAATTTATTCAATTGCTAAAAACAATTTACCTTATTATATAATTGCGTTGGTGCCTTCTACAGATAATAGACCAGGTGGAAACGCTTACGCGCCAGGTGATGTAATTAAGATGATGAGTGGCTTGACGGTAGAGGTATTAAATACTGATGCTGAGGGTAGAATGGTTTTGGCTGATGCTCTACATTATGCAAAAAGATTTGACCCAGAATTTGTAATAAATGTAGCAACTTTGACTGGTGCTGCCGCTCAAGCAGTCGGTAAAGAAGCTATTGCAGTAATGAGTAATACAGAAATAGACTTAACTCAAAACTTAGTCAAAAGTGGATTTGAGGTTTTTGAAAGAATGGTAGAATTTCCACTTTGGGAAGATTATGGAGATAGAATTAAATCTGATATAGCCGATATTAAAAATATTGGTGGCAAAACTGCTGGTATGATTACTGCTGGTAAGTTTTTAGAAAAATTTACGGATTACCCATTTATTCATTTGGATATTGCCGGCTCAGCATTTTTGGAAGTACAAGATAATTACAGA
>JBDNHS010000154.1:0-10432 GCA_041688685.1 Kapaibacterium sp. (SeqCode) | reverse complement strand
TATAGACTTTTCCTTTCATCGTAGTTGTTAGTCCTTTTTTCATCATTTCATTATCTTCTAATATCCAAGATGCCTCGCCTTGAGTAATTCCTTTTGGAACACCACGAGTACCCATTTCCCAATATAAAACCGAATCCACACCAGTTTTTTGGTATTCGGGCAATACTCCCAAAACAATTATCCTTAGCATATTAATTTTACTCTTTTTAGTAAGTAAATTCCAAATCCCACCAATAATTCCACCACCTTTATTATAAATTAGTGCTTGGTTAATATCCGGTAAACCTAAGGCAAAACCAGCTACTTTGCCGTCCACTTCTGCAATCATTGTATAAACTGGGTCTGCAATTTGTTTTAAATCATTTGCCAAAAAGTCAAATTCCTCGTCAGTCATTTTCACAAATCCCCAATTTGGTTGCCAAGCTGAATTATAAACAAATTTAAGTGCAGCAACATCTTTTTTGAATTGAGCTTTATCTTTAAAATTCACATTTCTGATTGTAATTTTGAATTTATCTCTAATCAAATCATTTAATCTTTTCATTTTGTCGGAAATGTACTCTTTATTTACCAAGTGGTAGGCAAGTAAATCTTTCTCTTTTGCGTATCCAGACTTTTCAATCAAATTAATATAATAACTTGGATTATAAGTCATCAATACTACTGGCGGCGAATCAAACCCGTCAACGAGTAAACCTACCTCATCATTCATTGATGGATTAACAGGACCCCTGATGGCGTTCATTCCCTTTGATTTCACCCATTTTTCTGCCTCTACAAATAACGCTTTGGCTGTTTTTACATTATCTTCACATTCGAAAAAGCCAAAAAAACCAAGTTTGTCATTGTGAGTATCATTATGATTTTTATTTGTTATGCCAGCAATCCTACCGACTACAACTCCATTATTCTCAGCTAAAAACAATTGTATTTCACTATGTTTAAAAAATGGGTTTTTGTCAATATTCAATAATTTCATTCTGTCCATTTTTAGTGGGGGAACAAAATTTGGGTCATTTTTATAAAACAAATATTGTGCATCAACAAATGTTTTGACATCTTTTTTGTTGTCTAATTTTATTATTTTTAAGCTCATAATTTTATTTGTTTAATTGTGATAAGATTGACTTTTAATTAATTTTTGATTTATTATTATTAATATTCAAACTTACAATATTTTTTGATGAATATAAAATGTTTTGAAAATGTTTAATAAAAATAATATTTCACAAATTTAATTTGATTTTAATTATAATTATTATTAAATTGCATATTGATTAAATCAAAAACAAATAAATTAGTAAAATAACAATAAAAATTAGAATAATATAAGGTAAAAAATGGGTTTAATATTAATTTCAGTATTTATGATAATACTTGCGGTTGTGCTGATAATTGCAGTTTTATTACAACCTGGTAAAGGCGATATGCTTACAAGTATGTCTGGGATTACTAATCAATTTAGTAATGCGATAGGTTCTAAAAAAACTTTGAATTTATTAAGTAAAATTACAATTGGTATTGCATTATCTTTATTTTTATTATCAGTTGTAGCAAACAAATTTTTGATTAACAACGAAACTACTGTTATGCAAAAAGCTGCAACCGAAGGAATGAAAATTCCTGCAGGTACAACTTCTACACCTGCTACTGCTCCTATCGCACCTATAAAACCAACTGAAGAGAAAAAATAAGTTTCGTATTCTCTTGTTAGTCAAATCTTTAGTTAATAAATTTAATTTAACAACTTTTAAGATTACAATTTTATAGAATTTTAAATATCAAAAAAATAGGTAGTAAATCATTTACTACCTATTTTTATGTTAAATCAATATTTCTTTGAAAATCTAATTCAAAAAATCTTATAAATTTTAATTCTTATTAATTTTAAGACTTGCAATATCAATTACAAATCTATATCTGACATCACTTTTTAATATTCTTTCATAAGCATTGTTAATATCATTGACACCGATTAATTCAATATCAGAAGCTATATTGTGTTTGCCACAGAAATCTAACATTTCTTGCGTTTCAGCAATACCACCGATCAAAGAACCAGCAAAATTTCTGCGACCTCCAATCAAACTGAAAGCAGAAACAGGTAAAGGTTCTGATGGAGCTCCAACCAAAACTAATGTGCCATCAACTTTTAATAATTGCAAATAAGTATTAATTTCGTGTTGAGCAGAAACAGTATCAATAATTAAATTAAGTGTGCTCATTGCATTTGTCATTTGTTCCTCGTTTGATGATAATACAACTTCATCAGCACCTAATCTCACTGCATCTTGTGTTTTCGCTGCAGTAGATGTAAATACTACAACATAAGCACCCATTGCTTTTGCAATTTTGATAGCCATGTGTCCTAATCCACCAATTCCTACAACTCCCACTTTTTTACCTGGTCCAGCACCCCAGCGTTTTAATGGAGAATAGGTAGTTATACCAGCACAAAGCAAGGGAGCAATGCCAGCTAAATCTAAATTTGAAGGTACATTCAATACAAATTTCTCATCAACTACTACATTTTCAGAATAACCACCGTATGTCATACCATTTGTATGTTTATCAACCGAATTATAGGTAAAAGTTTTGTCATTCTCACAAAATTGTTCAAAATCATTTTTGCAATTTTCGCAATGTTGGCAAGAGTCTACCAAACAACCGACCCCTACTATATCTCCAACTTTAAATTTACTTACTTTGTCTCCGATTTTAGTTACTTTACCAACTATTTCGTGACCTGGGACTACTGGATATGTTGCTCCGCCCCATTCATTTTTAACAGTATGTATATCAGAGTGGCAAATTCCACAGAATAAAATATCAATTTCAACATCTGTAGGTGTTACATTTCTACGTTCTATTTTTAATAGTTCTAAATCTTTTTCTGGGGCATAATTGCCATAAGCTTTAATAGACATATTTTCCTATTTTTTTTTGGAAATTTAATTTTTTAAAAGTATATTTGCGTATGAAAGACACCTTACTTTTATTTTATCTGACGGAATAATGGTAAATTAAGTGCTTATTTTTTTTATGAATTATAATAAAATTCCATAATATCTTTAAAATCAATTTCACCTTTATTCCATAAAATAATATTTTTATCGACTTCTTCTAAGGTTGTTAAACCTTCAATTTTTAATTCTGATTTATGACCCAATAATTCTGATAAAATCGCTATAATATTTTGCAAAAAGTTCATTATATAACCTCTTAACTCAATAATTTTTCTTAAATATTTTAGCTGGCTGTGAACTACATAATGTCTATTCAATAGTTTTTCTTCTGATAAATTAGTCAAATTATAAGGTAACCAAGAAATAGGCGATATTTTTTTGCTTAACTCTAAGTCTAATAAATTTCTTTATACTTACTTTCCACATTAACTCCCAACACAGAAGAATTAAAATTGATTTTCATCAGCACCTTCATATTTTTTGGATTGTGGTGGATTTTCGTAACTATATGCTAAGTTCTCAAATCGAGCAAAATCCTTAACAAAGGCAACTCTTACCGTATTTATAGGTCCATTCCTTTGTTTACCTACAATGATTTCACCAGTGCCCTCGGTAGGCAATCCATCATCGTATTTTTCTTTATTATACACCTCTGGTCTATTCAAAAACATCACAACATCTGCATCTTGCTCAATACTACCAGACTCTCTAAGGTCAGAAAGTACAGGTCTTTTGTCTGTTCTACCATCAACAGAACGATTTAATTGAGCCAATGCCATAACAGGAATATCGAGTTCTTTTGCAATTTGCTTAAGCGACTGGGATATGATAGATATTTCCCTTTCTCTGCTTTCAGCTTTTGGAGCTTGCATAATTTGCAAATAATCCACTATAATCATACGTACATTATTTTCAGTTTTTAGTCTTCTACATTTTGCTCTTAATTCCATAACAGTAAGCGAAGAACTATCATCAATAAATAATTTCGACTCACTCAAAGTACCCAAAGCATTTACTACTCTTGCATCTTCAACATCGTTAATTCTGCCCGTTCTTAGTTTCTGTTGATCTACTTTTGCCTCTTGTGAAATTAATCTTATTATAATTTGTGTGCTTGCCATCTCAATCGAGAAAAATGCTACTGGCATATTATAAGTTACTGCTACATTCCTTGCAACAGATAATGCAAAAGCAGTTTTACCCATCGATGGACGAGCAGCCACTATAATTAAATCTGAATTTTGGAATCCACCGGTTAGTTTGTCTAATTCAACCAAACCACTCGGTACGCCTGCCAATGAGTTAGGGTCTCTATTTCTTAATTGTTCGATTAGGTGATAAGTGTCCATTAATTTGGACTTAATCGAACTATAACTTTTGATAAATCGCATTTCTGCAATTTTGAACATTTCGGCTTCCGCTACATCAATTTCGATGAGAATATCTTTGGATTCATCATACGAACTTTCTAAAATATTACTCGTCGTTTCAATTACTTTTCTTCTAAGAAACTTCTCAAATACAATTAAAGAGTGGTTTTCTATATTCAAAATCGAAGGAGTATAATTACTTAATTCTACTAAATAATTCAACTCAACAACAGTTTCTAATTGTCCATTAAATTTTAATTCTTCCGCCAGAGTAAGCAAATCAATTGTTTTGTTTTTTTCATATAAATTCAAAACATTCTTGAAAATTACTTTATTTACTTCTGAATAAAACGTCTCTTCTTTTAAAATTTCAATAGCTTTGGAAATCGCAGAGCGACCCAGAAATAATGCACCAAGAACAGATTTCTCTGCTTCTGCAGAATTGGGCAATATTCTTCCAAAAGTGTTTAAACTTGGTTTATTTTTACTTTTTTTCGATTTATTTGATGAAAAATTATTTTGATTATAATCTTCACTTTCAAATTTTACAACTGTTTCGGGATTCATTTTATACTTAAATAAAAATTATTTTTTGATACTTTATTGAGATTCAAAAATAAACAAGAAAGTTCTCAAATATGATGACTTTTAATAAAGTTTGCAAAGTTGTGCAAAAATAATTATTATTTTGGGGATAAATTTATTTTAACTTAAGTTATTTCAAAATATAATAAGCTAATAGTTTTTGTACTTCATACACATCAACAGATTTGTTGAATTTTTTGGTAATTGATGGCATTGGTTCGCTCGAAATCCAGATTTTCAATTCTGCGTCAAGGTCAAAAGTGCCAGCAGTTTCGATACTAAATCTCGAAATACTTTTATACACAACCGAAAGATACTCTATTTTACTTCCAGTCAAACCCTGTATATCAGCTAATATTAGTCTTTTGTTAGTAAAAATAAACGTATCTCGGAATAGTTTAAATCCCATTTCAATATTCTCACCCTCAAAAAGTAATTTCCCAAAATCTTTATTTAAGTCGGCATTGGTTGCTACGCCGGCATTTCCCATTATAGAAGATAATAGTCCCATATTTTTTTGTTTATTTGTTTATAAAAATTAATAAATATTTATCTATTTACTCTTAAAATTGCTTCAATACTTTTACATCATTTTCATATAAAGCTCTAATATCATTAATTCCAGTGTTCAGTAATGTAGTGCGTTCTAATCCAAAACCAAAAGCATATCCAGAGTATATATCGGGGTCAATATTAGACATTTTTAGCACATTTGGGTGCACCATTCCACAACCAGCAATCTCTAACCATCCAGAATATTTACAAACTCTACAACCTTGTCCCTTACACAAATAACAAGTAATATCCATTTCTGCTGATGGCTCTGTAAAAGGGAAATACGAAGCTCTAAATCTATATTTAAGCACATCTCCATACATTTTTTTGGCAAAGGTTACCATTGTGCCTTTTAATTCAGCAAAAGTAACATTTTTGTCAATATAAAGCCCTTCTACTTGGTGAAATTCTGCCAAAGATCTCGCACTTATTGATTCATTTCTATATACTCTGCCTGGCATTATAGTTCTTATTGGCGGTTGCATATTCTCCATAACTCTTACTTGCACTGGTGAAGTATGTGTACGAAATAATAAGTCATCATTCCCTTTGATAAAAAAAGTATCTTGCATATCTCTTGCAGGGTGATTTGGTGCGAAGTTAAGTGCATCAAAATTATGATAATTATCTTCTATTTCTCTACCTTCAGCAACATCAAACCCCATATTTACAAATATCTCAATAATTTTATCCAAAACTTGTTCTACTGGGTGTTTCGAACCTTTAAAATTATTGCGTCCCGGTAACGTTAGGTCTATTGTTGGGGAAGTATCTTCTGCTAATTCAAATCCTTCTTTTAGATTTTTGAACTCACTTTCTACAAACTGTTTTAGTAAATTAAGCTCACGTCCTACATCTTTTTTTTGCTCATTCGGCACAGATTTAAGATTTTCAAAAAGTGCAGTAAGTTCGCCTTTTTTGACAAGATACTTTAATCTAAAATCCTCTAAAGATTTTACATCTTTGATTAATTTTAAATCTTCTGTTATTATTGCTTTTAATGAAATTATTTTTTCAATCATATTTAACTTATTATATTCGTTTTACTTATTTATTTATCTAACAATAATTATTTTAGTATTAAATTTATTTTTATTTTTTAATTTTTATCAATTAAGTATAATTTAACTTGTACAAAAATAAAACACATTTTTAAATAATTAACGTTAAATTAAAAATTATTCAGATTATAGCAAAATGGCAATCTTTCATTACAAAAGAATAATAAACTACCCTCTTCTATTTTTATACTTATTTCTTTGCTATTAGTAATATTTCGAGCACCTTCTCTGACACCTAATTCTAAATATTCAGAGTTTAATTCCCACTTTAGATTTTTTGTAGATAACTTACATTTATTAATTGGGATAAGTGATACTATTTCATTTTCTGATAAATTTATATTTAATTCGCTATTTATATTTTCAGCGTCAATATTTTTATCAACTATATTTTTAACTGCAATATTAAACGCATACCTTTCTGAACTGTAAGCAATTAAATTAAGTTTAGCAGAAAATTTAGTGAAAACACTCCAATTATTCAAAGTATGTTCCAATAATCCACCATCTAACCCAATAACTAATACATTTTGATATTTGTTATCATAAATATATTTCAAACATTTTTCAAAATCATTAGTTTCTTGTTCTTCTAATTTAATAAACTTTGTATTCAAATGATTTATTTCACTTGATATTAAATAATTTGGTTCGACAGAGTCCAAATCTCCAATTACATAATTTGGCGAAATATTCAATTCAAATAACTTATTATAAGCTCCATCAGCAGCAATAATTATAATCTCTTTATTGATTTCCAAAATTTTATTTATAGGTATTAAAATTTCAGAAAAAATATTCAATTCCGAATTTAATACAACAATGCAATCAAAGCTATTTTGTTCCAATACCATTTAATTAATCTCTTAAAATTTTATCTTTGTCATAACGTATATTATTAGTGATAGTTTCACTTTAAATACTTTTAAATTAAAATTTATTATTTTTAATTTAAATTCAATAAATATATTATTAATAATATTGATTTATTAAGATAAATGAAAATGAAAATACATTCAAAATTAATCATTATTTATATTTCTTTTTACTTTTGTTTAAACTTTATTTTCTTAAATGATGTTTTTTCACAATCTGAAAAGTCTAACAAAGAAGTTAGTATTGTTGGCGAAGCAACAGATGAAGAATTAAAAGAAAATACAATTCAAAGAGTTATAAAACCATTAGACCAGCGAAGTAATTCAATCGGTAGTTCGAATTATTTTGTAAATAATAATGGTAGAATCGGGTACGACATAATTTCAAAAAAAGGCAAATTCACTTGGCAAATTGATACTTCAAAAAATAGAATTGATGCAAAAATTAATTATATTTTTGGAAATGGGATTTTCGCAATTGGTAAAGCCAAAACATTAACAAATTCAGATGGAATAGAGATAAATCCTGAAGATAAAAATTTAAAAAACTTTTTGGTAACAAGTTATAATTTGAATGATTCTGAATCTGATTTTGTTTCCGGTAGATTAGAAGATAGTGATATTTTAGAGAAAAGTTTAAGCTCAAAATATCAGATTTTTAGTAGTCGTGATTACGATGAGAATGGCAATCATATTTTTGATAATTTAGAACCAAAATGGCCTCTTTGGGATTTTAAAAGTAATTCGTTTGGTAAATATATTTATAATGAAAGTCAAAGGAATGCAGAAAATGGGAAACCTATTTTTGTGTCTGATGAAGATTTGTTTTTTACCTATAAAATTGCCAATCCTGTAAAATTACAAGTTGAAACAACCATCTATAACTATGATAAGAATTCAAAGGAGAGCAATAATTTAAATAATAAATTTTTGAATAACGTAATTATTGTTAATAATGTAATTACCAATAATTCTAAAGACACAATTTTTAATTGCAGAGTAGGTCATTTTTCAGATATTGATATTACCCCAGCAGATAAATTGTTTTTAGGGCAGTATAATGATAATTTAAAAATATTACTAAATAAATACAACCAAAATGACAAAATATTATTTGGATTTACTGATAGTAGTAATGTCGATTTGAGCATAAATAAATATGGTTTTATTTTTACAAAATTATTATATAATTCACCTATTCAGCAAACAATAAATGGAAATAGTGTATTACAAGAAGACGATAAAAATATTCTAATCATTAATGAAAAATCACTAAATACAGTAAGAGCTGGTTTGTTAGATGTAAATACTAACATATATTCACGAGAATATATGGACTCTTTTATAAATAATGAAAATAATACTCTTGAAAGTAAATTTAGTCAAGATGTAAGGTCATTTCTAAGCACTGATTCATTTTATTTAGCTCCAAATGAAAAAATAAGATATATTTATATGATTGGATTTGTTGAATCTTTAGAAGAAAATAATATTCCAAGTTTTGATAAAGACAATCAACAAAGTTTGACAAATTTATATAATACTTTAGATGAAGTTAATGAGTTTTTCGCCCAAAAGAATAATAGTATAATAAACAATTCAGAAGTAAATAATGATAATAATTTAAAGATTTATCCAAATCCAGCAAATAATTATATTGAAGTAGATATTGAGAATATTGAAATTGATAAATTAAATGATTATTTTATTGATATTTCAAATAATAATGGCGAGAAAATTGCTAGATTTACGTTGTCCATGTATAGAGATTACAAAATAAATAATAATAGAAATTTAAAACTGAAAATTGATTTGACTACTATTCAATCTGGGATTTATTTGATTTCAGTCAATTCAATTCAAAAAAACAAGTCAATTTATAACTCTAAATTTATTATTTCAAAATAAAAAAAGTAGTTATTTGTTTAATTAAGATATTAATGAAAAATATATATTTAAAAGATAGATTCGAAAAAGAAAATATTTTAATTTTTAAAAATATTGAAAATTCGATAGAAAATAAAAAATTTGGTGTTACCCACATTTTGGGTGAGTCTGGCATTGGACGCACAAGTTTGATAAAAGAAATATATAATAAATTAATCGACTTAAATAAAAATTCAAACATAGTGCTTACTTCAAATGAAGCACCTATTGGTAAATTTAATATTGGGGATTTGCAACCTTATAAATTATTTACTCAAATAATCCAAAGTTTAAAAGAAAACAAACAAATTTCGTCGGAAAAGAAACTTGCTTTAAATGCAGGTCTAACTCTGTTAACTGCAGTGCCTTTTTTGGGAGATGCTGTTTATGCCGCCAAAGAATTATCTAAAGATTGGAGATACTACAAACAAGAGAAATTAGGTAGTATTGATGCCAAAGATGAAACTTCCTTAGATTTGATTGGTGCAATTGAATCTTACGCAAAAAAGCAGCCATTGATTATTCTAATTGACGATACCCAATGGTGTGATAAACAATCTTTGGAATTATTGAATTTATTGTCATTAGAATTAGCAGATTACCCCATTCACTTTGTAATTACTTCTAACAAAAACAATGAAAATAATTATCTCAAAAGCTTAATTAAACTATTTAAAAACAAAATTCATTTTAGTGAAATTGAATTAGAAACTCTGACTTTCGAAGAGATTAAAACAATTTGTGCAAATTTTCAAAAATACTTTGATAATGATGAACTAAATAAATGGTTACTGAAAAAAACTCAAGGCAATCCAAGTTATTTATTTGAATTATTAAAATACCTGAATAGAAATAATCCATTTGATGAAAGTGGTACATTAATTTTAAATCTTAATTCAGAGATATTTCTTTCATTGGATAATTATACTGTTATTGATAAAATTAATGATGTTTTGACAATTGATGAAAAGCAACTTTTGTCCATCGCCACTTGTGAAGGTCGTATTTTTTCTGCGTATTTGTTGGCTAATATTTTCAATTCTGATGTATTAACAATAATCAAAAGACTAAAAGAAATTACACTAAAATCAGAC
>JBDNHS010000153.1:0-2138 GCA_041688685.1 Kapaibacterium sp. (SeqCode) | reverse complement strand
CAAAATTGTAGAATATATGTAGTATTTATTATATAATAAATATTAAAATTCAATAGATGTATATAGTCATATATATACTAAATTATATAAGAAGATAAAAGACCTATAATAACCATATATAATGATTTTTGTCATATATTGGATAAAAGTTGAAAAAACTATATAATATAATAATTTTATTATCCTTATATTAAATAATTATATAATAATGTCAAAAATGATTAAAGTTGAAGATGGTGTTATATACATAAATTCTGAGTTAAATGAAATTCATTTTAATGCTGGAATCAACGATGAATCTATGAGTAAATTGATTGAATTGTTAATAGTCATGGAAACTAAGCTACTTAAACATAAGAAGATTCTAAAACGAAAAATTAGAGATTTTGAAAAGGATTCTGACATAAAAGATAGTAAAGATAGTAAAGATGACAAAGATTCTGATAAAATATCAAAATTTGATATTAATATTAGTCCAAAAGCAATTAAATTATATATAACATCTCATGGTGGAAGTATTTATCAAGTATTTTCTGCTATCGATACTATTAAAAATATGAAAATACCAGTACATACTATTTGTAAAGGTATTGTTGCATCAGCTGGTACTCTTCTTAGTTTGGCAGGTACTCGCAAATTTATTACTGAAAATTCCTATATGCTAATTCATGAATTAAGAACTAGCTCGTGGGGCAAATTTAGTTTTATTAAAGATAATTATGATAATTGTAATAGTCTAATGGAACATATCAAAAATTATTATGTTACCAATACTAAACTTACTAAAGAAGAACTAGATTTACAATTAGTCAAAGATTTAACATGGGGTGCTGAAACTTGTTTAGAAAAAGGATTAGTTGATGAAATTATTAAAAAATAAAATAATTTTTGTATATTAAATAAAAATTGAATAATAGAATAAATGACTATCATACTAAATATCTAAAAATAAATATATCAATATAATGAATAGCATTTATCCGTTATATAAAAATGAACAATATATCAAATGTTATAACGATACTTATATAAAATCATGTAAAATTTCAAAAGAACACGATGATAGTGGCACAGGTCTTAACACTTGTGATAATGTAGATTGGGATGCACAAACTAGAGTGAATGTCGGTTTATATTGTAGGGTAAAACTGAATCATGTAAATCCAACATCCAACTAAAATAATTTTTATATCGAATAAATCAATCAATTAATAAAAAAATTGATTATTAATAATAATTTAAATACAAAAAGTATATCATACTAATAGCAAATATATAGAATGGACTCGATAACTATAGAAAAACAACCATTTATTACTATAAGTACACAAGGTAGAGTGGCCAATGGAAAAACATCCCTTATTACTAAATTAACAGGAGTAAATCCAATGAAATTTAAAAAAGAAGCGGAGAAGGATATGACTATTAAATTAGGTTATACAAATTGTAAGTTTTATAAATGTCCTACTTGTCCCACCCCATACTGTTAACAAAATTCAGAAATATGTGTACAGTGTGCATCAGATACAGATTTAGTATTACATGTTTCATTTGTAGATTCCCCAGGACATAGTGATTTACAAACTACGGCATTAAGTGGAGCGAGTAATGTGGATTTTAGTTTATTGGTAGTGGCGGCCAATTGTCAAGAGGATCCTGAAACAAATGAACATTATAAAGCAAATAAAATTTTAGATTTAGCTGACAAAACATTTATAATTCATAATAAAATAGATTTAATAGATAGGGACCAAGCATATGAACATTATGATAAATTAAAGGCAAATTATGGGATTAAATATATTATTCCGATGTGTGCACAATTTGGATTTGGTATAAATTATTTAATTCAGTTTTTAGTAGAGAGAATTGGAAATCCTATAGACAGCATCTTTTTAAATAAAATCAATCAACCATTTAAAGCCAGTATCATAAGAAGTTTTGATGTTAATAAAGTAGGTTCGCCTGTTGATAAATTAGTTGGTGCTATTGTTGGCGGAACAATTAAAACTGGTTGTATTAAAATAGGAGATATCGTAAAAATTGTGCCGGGTATAATACATAATGGATTATCTAAACCATTGGTTGCAAGGATAACATCATTAAAAACGGAAAATACTTCATTAGAAATTGCATAT
>JBDNHS010000152.1:0-2685 GCA_041688685.1 Kapaibacterium sp. (SeqCode) | reverse complement strand
TATCTTTATTTTTAAAATCCTCTTTTTCTAACTTATCTTTGTCATTCAAATTTTTTAGAGCTTTGTTATAATTATTTTGTGCTTCTTTGTATTTTTTCTCTATATAAGATTTATTACCATCATAAATTTCATTTTGAGAAAATAAATTACTTGAATTAATAATGATTAATAAAAGTATTGAGAGATTGAATTTTGATAAAAAATTAATTTTTTTATAATCAATCACAAAATTTAATATTGTAAAAAAAAAACCTAAGATTATAAAATATTGAAAATAACTATTGTATTCTTTATATATTTTTGTCTCAAATTCAGTTTTTTTCATTCCTGATAAATTTTTGACTAATTCTAATATATCTGTATCAAAACTATTACCTCTAATAAAATTACCACCTCCAACATTAGAAATTTGTTGTAAAGCATTTGCATCTAATTTAGTAATTACTGTTTGATTTGATTCATCTTTCAAAAATCCAATTAAATTACTTCCATTATATAGTGGTATCGGACCACCCTCCAGAGAACCCATTCCAATACAATGTACTTTTATACCGCTTTCATTTAATTTTTTTGAGGCAGAAATAGCATCATCTTCGTGATTTTCACCATCTGTAATAATTACTAATGCTTTTGATATTTTATTCCCTTCCGAAAAAGACTTACCAGCCAAATCAATTGCAGAACCAATTGCAGTCCCTTGAGATTGAATTAAGTCTGTACTGAGAGTTGATGTTATTAATTTTGCAGCAGAATAATCAGTTGTAATTGGTAAATGTAAATATGATGTACCAGCAAAACATATTAATCCAATTTTATCATTAGTTAATTTATCAATTAATGAATAAATAGATTGTCTAGCTCTTTCTAATCTATTTGGTTTTATATCTTCTGATAACATACTTTGAGATATATCCAAAGCAATTATAATTTCGATACCTTCTCTTTTGACTGTTTCTAATTTTGTACCTAATTGAGGATTAGCTAAAGCGATAACAAATGAAGAATATGCTAATAAACTTAAAATAAATTTTATATTTTGTTTAATTGTTGATCTTTGTGGCAATAAGTTCAAAACTGATTTCACATTTCCAATTTTTTTGATTTTATTAGTATTAGATTTTCTATAAACTAAATAGATTATTAGAAAAAGTGGTAATAGATATAAAAAATTTAAGTATATATCGTTTTCAAATTTGAACATAATTTGTTTTAATAATTATTTTAGTAATTTAATATAATTAACAGTGTAGTTAAGGCATTAAACGTAAAATAAATGATTTACTTGTTTAATGTCGTCAAAAAATAATAATAATCCCAATTAATGAAGAACTTCCAATTGTACTCATAATAAAAATTATAGTGTTATTTCAGTTTAAAATCATTAATTTTGTAATTATTTTAAAATTATTAAACGAATGACTTATTAAGGTTTTAATTTTATATTCAAAAATATTTAAATTCTAAGTTAAAAAATTATGCAAAGTAAATCAAAACTATTATTATTCACAGTTTTAAGTGTGCTTTTAGCGAGTACAGTAGTTATGGGTATCTCTATTCCATTACTATTAAATTATGTTGAAAATACATATATAAAAGTTCAATTAGAAGCAAATAAAAACCAATCCACAATTTTAGCTAAATTTTTGGAAGAGAACCTTAAACAAGGTGCTGACGAAGATATGTTATTAGATAAATTTCAAGACGCAATTGTTGGGAGTCAGTCTGAGAGGGGATTTGTTTGTATAATTGATACTAATGGTAAATTTATCAATCACCCTGATGCAAGTATAATTGGTATGAATATTCAAGTTATGAATATAAATTATAAATCCGATGATTATGGCATTACTGATAACTGGTTTGAAGCACTCAGAAAAAATGTGTCTTCTGGTGGTCTAATTAATTTTGATAATGATAAGTCTGAAATAGTTTATTCAGTTGCGTTAAAAGGCAGACCTTGGAAAATAAATTCACACGAAAATACAAAAAGAATTAAATCAGAGATTGAAAGTTTACAATTCAAATTATTAGTTGGCGCTTCAATAATAACTATATTAATTGCATTATTTGCAAGTTATTTGGTTAGGAAAGTAAGTTATCGTTATGAAAAACAAATAGAAGATTATAATATTCAATTATAAAATAATAATGATGAATTAAATCAAGCAAACATTAATTTAGAGATTTTAGATTCTGAAAAAAACAACATTTTACATATCGTTGCTCATGACCTCAAAAATCCATTGGCTGGAATTTTATTAAATATTGAAATAATTACAAATTATTTTAGTAAAATGACTACAGAAGAAATAATAAACAAACTAAATGGTATTGCAAAAACTTCAAATTATATGAAGGACATCGTTTCAAAATTATTAGATCAAGAGTCAATTAATAGCGCTAAAATTAAAATAGTAAAAGAAAACTTCGAACCAAATAAATTAATTTATGAGCTAATTGAACAATTTAATGAACAGGCTAACAAAAAAGGCATTGTCATAAATTACAAGAATGAAATTGATAATTTCAATATTAATAATGATAAAAATATCTTCAGAGAAATTGCAGATAATTATCTCTCAAACGCAATTAAATATTCGCCATTTAACAAAAATATTTGGATTAGTTTACATAAAATTGAAGATAACAACGAAAGTTATTTGATTTATTCTGTTAAAGATGAAG
>JBDNHS010000151.1:0-1632 GCA_041688685.1 Kapaibacterium sp. (SeqCode) | reverse complement strand
TTTAATATAGAAAATGCCGAAGCACAAATTCTAAAACTTATTGCTAATAATAAAAAAGATAGAGATGCAAATAATAAAAAACAATATAGTGCAAATATTGAACATCTTAATTCAAAGAAAGAGGGATTACAAAAAATAACTTTTGAAAAAATGAAAGAAGAATTGAGAAACAGTAAGGAATTATTAGATTATCAAAATGATGAATTATTATTAGAATAACTTTACTTAATTACTGGATTATACCATGTACTATCAATTATAAGTAATGGTTTAGAATTTATTATTAGTTTCCAGTACAAATCCTTCTTTAGTTCCACCATCATATGATTTTGCATATCCTTCTTCCACCAATGTATTATTAACTGTGTTATCTCCTAAATACAGTTCTACTAACAATCTACCATATTTATCAAATTCATGACACTGAACTTGAATTACCCTATTATTAGAATTTAATAGTTTTTTTACTTGTACTTTAGTTAGATTATCATCCAATCCTAACTGACAATTTGTGACTAATTGTATTAATTTATTTCTGCATTTTATTGCATTTGTAATTTCAACATCTCTATTTGGTTTATTTCTTAGTGGTTTCATTTCTGGTGTATCAATAAATTTAAGTCTGCAATTAAATCTCATCAATACATTACCATTCGCTAAAATAATTTTACAAGTATCTCCATCATACACATCAACAACTTTACCAATTGTTCTTATTCCATTAAGACTAAATTCTGGCACGTCTTTTATAGTACATTGGGATAATTTTGCTTCTAATTCAGGATTAGGTATAAAATTACTGGTTTTAACTATAACTTTTTCTTCACTTAAACCATATGCATTGTTCATGTCTATAGTTTTAACCTGATTAATTGGATTAGCCGGATCATATGGATCTAGTATTATTGGTTCGCTTACAATTACTTTATTAATATTTGATTCACTCTCAATAATTTTTGTATTTTTAACTTGTTTTGTTCGCATTGATGAAATAATTATATAAAATATATTATCATAATTACTTTATATAAATTTTTTTATAATATTTTGATTTTTAAATATGACACAACAATAATTTTATGAATTAAATATATAATATAACTATTTATAATGAGCCAAAAAAATATATTAAAAGATAAATATAAAAAATATAAACAAAAGTATCTTACATTAAAAGATTTAACAGAATCTACAACATCAATATCCCCATTAAATTTTGAAAAAATCATTAATACAAGTGAAATACCTCAAGATATTGAAGAACAACGGGATTTACTTTTATCATTAGATATAGTCAGAAATATTAAAAAAATATCATTTAATCCTAAATTACTTGCTGACCAGTTAATTAAAGATTTGCAAGAACAAAAAGAGTTATTTGATTCAGATAATGCGGAAATATTTGATAATTTAATAAATTTCTTATCCAACCAAAAATTTTTAACAGGTTCTACTGCTTGTAAAGAATGTTGGTCGCAAAAAAATATATACGATTTATTAAATTTAATGCCAAAAATTCCGGAATTAGAAGAAGTAGGTATTGACTTAATTTCAGAATATAATAAAGTTCTCAATTCAAATCCCGACGAATTAGATAGACAAGCTGTAAATTTTATGAATTCAGAATTAACA
>JBDNHS010000150.1:0-3856 GCA_041688685.1 Kapaibacterium sp. (SeqCode) | reverse complement strand
TTAATAGCAAATATTATTAAAATTATATTTTAATACGATTTTTTTGATAAAAATGATTTAAATAATATACAATTACTATTTATATATAATGAGTTTAACAACAAAATCCACAGAAGAAACAGGTGATATTAATAATTGGGATGAAGATAAGTCTTTTAAATTTCGCATTAAAAAACAAAATTTAGTAGTAATTTCAATTTTAAAATTAAGCAATGGAAAACTTCTCTTTAGACTTAGAGGAGCATTTGAAGAATATAATGATGCTGTAAAACGTATTGATGAATTAAAAAAAAATGATAAAGCAAGTTTTATTTTCATTGGCGAAATGGGTAAATGGTTAGCAATTTATTCAGACTTACCAAAAATGAATTCTGCTGAATCTAATGAACGTAATGATTTGCTTAATAACTTTATGAAACAATACAAGGAAAGTTTGTATGAAGAAGAACAAGAAGAAAAAAAACGTAAAGATGAATTATTAAAAGGTGCAACTGTTGTTACTGGCAAACATCAAGAAACTGATGGTATTAAAGCAGAAACCCAAGTAAATGAAGTTGTAGAAACTAAAATTCCAGATGTGGATGAAGATTATTTGGATGAAGATAGACCATTAAGGCAATTAGTTAAAAGTCAGGACTTTTTTAATTGTTCTATTTTAAATTTACAATCTTTTCCTGAAAAAAGGCGAGAAGCATTTAAGGATGTACAAGTATGGGGTTTAAAAATTAGGGGTGTTTATGAAGTTTATTCAGAGTCTGCGGATAAAGCCGAACATTTACAAAAAGTAGATAAATATCATAATGTTTTTGTTGGAGAAGTTGGAAAAAATTATCCGGTAGATATTGATGTTTCTGAAATGGGTTCTGAAGATCAAGTGTATAGAGAAAAATCTCTAGGTAAATATATGAAATCTACCAAGAGTGCAGTACATGAAGAAGAAGATAAAGAAGACAAAGAAGACAAAGAAGATAAAGAAGATAAAGAAGACAAAGAAGATAAGATTAATAACACTACAGAAAATGATGCCGTTCCTCTTGATACAAATACAGAAAATATATTTAAAACTAGTGATACATCTGCTACCTTACCCAGTGCACAGACTGTTAGAACACCCGAAGACACTACTGATAATGAGTTAGCTAAGAATGAATCAGAACACGAAAGATTACAATCTCAATTAGAAAGTACAAAAGCTTCATTAGTTGGATTAGAAGATAAATTAAATACTATTAATGAGCTATATGCTAAACTTAAATCCAATTAATTGAAAAAAAATTGAATTTTAAACATAATATTATTAATTATTAATTATTAATAACTAATAACTAATAACAACTAATCATAATGTTTTCCATAATTAGAAAACGTTTTTTAAGCACAAATATATCAAATCATTTAATAAATGACATTAAATCAATTGGACCATATGATTATGAGGCACAATGGATTGTAAATATGATAGATGATGAAAAAACAGCGGATAAAAAAGATGGTCATAGTGGTAATTCGTATTATTATACAAAATATATTGCAAATGTAATTAAAGCTGATAGTTATACAAATTGGAAGAATAATCATGTGCATTTATCATTTGATGATATGTTTAGATTATTTTATTTGGATGGTTATGCTTGTATAGGACATCCATTAATAACAATGCCATTTGACAATTCTCTAATTCAGGAATTTAATAAAATACACAAACTTAATAATTATAAAATAAAAGACCCTGTTAAACAATTTAGCCCGTTTTGGACAGAGATTATAAAAAAACATCCAGAATTAAAATGTTTTATAAGATGATTTTTATAAAACATTGATTTTTATATACAAATTGTGTAATTATTTATAATAAATTATATAAACATAAAATGGAGAATAATTTTGGAAAATGTCATATGGCTCCCAAAGAATATACTTATTGTTTAAAATCTGGCTGATGACCCATTACCTTATTTTTTAGGTTTATTGAAGAAATATTGTAATGAATACAGTTATATTGGTAATATAGGTGTTCCGAATGGTTATCCATTATTTGCAAATGGATTAAATAAAATTTTTGACAAGGATGTATTTATTATAAATCAAGAAAAGCAAGGATATTATTATTTTTGGTTCAAGACTAAAACGGATGCTGAGGAAATATATGATAAATTAAATGAAATACACAAAAAAAAAGAATTTATACAACAAAATCCAATTTATAAATATTCTATACCTCATAGAAGTTGGTTACAAGTTAGTTCATTTCAAGAAAGAAATTCTGTGGATTTAATTGGTTATCATCATTATTTAGATTTAATATCTAAGGATATAGATAATTATATAAAATACAATGATTTTTTAAAATCTATTGGTGAAGGTTCTCGAACAATGAATTATTTATTATATGGACCGCCGGGTACAGGTAAAACCACTTTAATAAAAACATTGGCAATAATAAAATCTTTACCAGTTTATATTGTTAGTGCGAATAATTTTGATTCTAATTCTACATTAAATCCTGTTAATCAAGCATATAAATTTAAAGTAATTTTAGTGGAAGATTTTGATAGATGTTTAGAAAATACTCAACACAATATGAGTGAAATTTTAAATTCATTAGATGGTATTGAAACGAGCGAAGGTTGTATTAGATTTTTTACAGCAAATAACGCAGATATTATTATGAATAATAAAGCATTGATAAATAGAATGAATTCCAAGTTTGAATTTTATTACCCAACCAAAGAACAATTTATTAATAAATTAGATAGATTTTTAACAATAAAAACCAATATAAATGAAGATAAAAGAAATGAATTTATTAATTTGGTAATAACAAAACCGAATCTTACCTTACGCCCGTTTTCAAATTATATAATAAGATATTTATTTGATGAAGATTACTTGGATAAAATGATTACTAATATCGGAGAATTATAAGATATATTTATATAACAAAATAAACAAGTTTTATGCTATCCTATGTCTATACCGCATACTATCAATTCTAAGTCAATGGCTTATAATTTATTGTTAGTCTACAATAGCGTCTTATATTAATTTTAAGCAGTTGTTTAGAATTAATATAAGACGTTATTCTATATAATTTGATATTTTTATATAAATTTATTTTTATAGTCTCTGAATAAAACATGAATTAATTATTTTATATTGGAGACATGTCCATGTTTTAATCAATTTAAAATATAAAAAATACTTTATTTTTATAATTGAAAACATGGGAATATTTTTATAATTTTTTAAACACATTTATATTTTTATTAATTATAAATGTGTATTTATTTTAAATTGATTAAAACATGGGCGTGTCTCCATTGTATTATTTTTTCTATCTGAAACCCTTGATAAAATATGTAATATATCAACATCAACTAAAATAAAAGAAATTAAAGATAATATTCTTGAAGAACCACAATCATTTTCTCAATTAGATAAAAGGGAATTAAATATTATTAAAGATGATAGAGCAAGAGAGGAATTATCTACAATAGAAAAGACCGAATATTATTTTTATGATTAATGTAAAATTTATTTATGATTTTATAAAAATAATATATATTGTATTATATAACAAAATAAGAGTTCTATGAATTTATTAAAAGGATTTTTTATAATAACATTAATAATAGGAATTATTTTACTTGTTATTTATTATATATTGAATAGAGAGGAAGGATTTAAACAAAATATAGTTTATAAATATATTCCGAGAACTCTAAAAGAATATGAAGAATCACCCATATTTGTTTCAGAAATATTTAAAACAATGTTTTCCCAGCCATCAGTATGGATTGATTCAATTAATATAGACCAAGATAGAATGAAAGATAAAATAGATAAATTTTACATT
>JBDNHS010000149.1:0-3669 GCA_041688685.1 Kapaibacterium sp. (SeqCode) | reverse complement strand
TCTGACAATACGGGGTGTTTTATCTCGTCTTTCGATGTAGGGACTGGTTTAATTTCGTAGACTTTGTTCATTTTTTTTTTAATACTGTAAAAATATAAAATTTATATGTTAGTACTATTTTTTTATATAGGACTAATTTAATATATGGAATCAGCAAAAAAATCATATTCATCGGACCAGGCTTCCTACCCAGATTCCTTTATACAATTCCAACTACTAAAAGATAAAGTAGAATTTAATGAAGGAATAATCCAAGAACGAAATGAAGAAATAGAAAAAATATATAAAGATGTTCATGATATTAATGAAATATTTAAAGATTTAAATAAAATAGTGCTAGAACAAGGAGAACCTATTTATCAATTAGAAACAAATATTAATTCTAGTGCAAAAATTGTGGAATCTGGTGTTCAATCACTAAAAGAGGCTGACAAATCCCATAGTAAATGGCTTTCTAAAAGAAATAAATTTATATTAATGAGTATTGCAGGATTATCAATTAATGCACCTCTTACTGTATTTTTTGGTGTTAAAGCTGGGATAATATCTGGATTATCTACAATTGGAATAAGTGCAATAACTAGCATATTTTAAAAATAAAATTTATTATTTTAATTTCAAGCACATAAAAGAGACATTATTTATAATATTATTTATAATATTATCTATCAAAAATGAATATAAAATTAATAAAATTTTTATATTGGCTGAATACTAGCCTACAATTAATATTGATGAAAATTATAACTTATAATTACCACATAGATAATATCGTATTTAATTCTGTTTTTAGAGGCATGATGTTACCATATTATATTTATAAATTAATTAAACATCATAATAAACACAAAAATGAAATACTTGTTGCAAAATGGTATGATATAGTAAATGGAACATTGGACCAAATTGATATAACTTTATCATATATTGGATTTTCTGGTTTAACTATTGGCGAATATATTACTTTTAGAACATTTAGTACAGTATTAAGTGGATTATATATCATGATACATCAAAAAAAATTACTTACTTTGCAAAAAATGATTAGTATTAGTTTAATATTAGCAGCATGTATCTTATTATTAGGATTTTATAATGGGAGTAATTTGTTGTATTCAGTGATTTGTATAGTGAGTTCTATTGCTTGTTCATTATCAGGTTTTATTATTGAATTAAATGTAAAAACAGACGAGGACCGAGAATTAAATTTTTATTGGACTAAAACAATTTCTTATATAATAGCTTTATTTTTAGGTCTAGTTAGTGAATTTTTATACAAGACAATTGGTCTAATATTATCTAATTTTATTAAAAAACAAATAATTATTATTGTAGGATTAGAAATAATTATTGCACTATTGGAACATTTTAATTATTATTTAAAAATTAATTCAATATCAAAATCTTCTAAAAATGGTTCAATTGTAATACAATTTTTAGATATTATGAGAAGATTTGCTTTAATTATAGTTGGTGTTATTTATTTTTATGAAAAATATACACCAATAATTTATTTTTCATTAAGTTTAATGTTTGTAGGTAGTTTAATTGGATTATTCGATTATGAAAATTATATTTATCTGTATCATAAATATGTTAAAAAAAGTGATTCTAATTATAAAATAAATTTATCAAGTATAGAAAATGCAAGTATGCAAATTGGAGTAACTTGAAATATATTTTATATAATTAATGGACAGACACTAGTTTCTCAACGCAATCAATTTGAAAAGCCTAGAATAAAATGTAAATTCTTCCACATGTCTCTGTGTACTCAATTCGTCTCTGGTGATTGGACGACCTGTTCTCTTGGTATATTCCTCGATTTCTGACATTCCTCCGGCTCTGGAAATGACATCTGGATAAGGAAGAGAAATAATAACAATATTGGACAGATCCTTTGAACCAGATACTTCAAGTAGCCGATGTAAGAAAATACTTGCTGACCTGCAAAAACAAATAACTACTACACGTCCACCATACCCTGTCTGAGCCTTGAGAAGTTGTGAATCATATAGATGTCTGTCCATGAATTTACGTTGCTTTTGTCTAGAATCTGCAAGGTGGACAAATTCTTCGGTATCAACCATTGATTCATTCGGATTAAGCTCAAGACCTTCAACTTCATTATATTCTTGTCCGATTCTTCGAGCTTTTTCAACACCAAATGCCTTGTGAAAATTAGTATGAATCCAATCTCCGGTTCGCACTGCATCGCTTAAAGGAAAAATCTTCCCATGAATAAATCTATAGCAATTTTCACTATTTAAATCCGAATATCCTTGATATGGGTCAAAACCAGAACAAGCACCATGGGGTAGTGTTACTCTACGTGTGTATTGTGTATATAACGTACGCGGTGTATCCGGTGTATCCGGTGTATCCGGTGTATTCGATGTATCCGGTGTACAATTATCAATTTCATCAAGATTGCTCTTTAGCGCTTGTTGAACCAGATACATGATTTGGGAACGATTCATACCTTCATGACACATCGGAATAACCAAATCTCCGGTTCGGATATGCACCTTAAAATGATTAAATGATTTGACTGCTTCATATGAAGGGGAAACAACAAATGTTCCGCCATTGGTTGTAAATTGCTTAATATCTGGTTTTATATCCCAACTATCAGTAATTATTTTTTCAGCTTCTGCAACTCTGGACCAATCAACTCCTCCAATTTGCTGTGTGAGGTAAATACTATCAGACAACTTATTTTCATAGGTTGTATAAGATGAAACATATACAGGGTTTGTGGAAATACAAGAACTCTTAATTATAGCTAATTGTGGGACAATTTTCAAAGTTCCAAAAAGATCCGGATTCATTATAGTGAATTAATTGAATTAAGTATTGGAAGATAACAATATATGTTTTATATTGATAATTAAGGTTTTTGCAAACATATTTTTTTTCAATTTTTAATTATAAAGACTTGATTATATTTAATATTCTTCTACTACTAAATTATCATCCGAATACTCAATATCAGAAACTTCATATTTTGAAAAATAATTAATTAGTTCACTTGCATCTTTTAGCGAGTCTAAATGTTTTGTTTCATAACTTAAACCTCTAATTTTAAAAATGTTCATAATATGATTATATGGATACTCGTTAATTAAATCAAATGACATGGTTTTTCTGTATATATGTTCAGGTAATAATTGTGAATTCCATCCTATAAAATCAAATGCGGTGAAATTTGGTTTTGTCAATTGTTCATAATTCACATAATTTGTTGGTAAATCAGACCCTTGACCAATTATATAAATATCATCCCTAGGTTTAACTATACTCATGCCTAAATCCCCAGTTTTAATTACAAATCCAAAAGTTTCAATTTTGTATATTTTTTTATTTATTTTGTAATAAATATTTTTAATATTTTTAATATTTTTATCACCAATCCAAGAATTATCGTTTAACCAATTTATAAATATATTTGCAGAATGCATATCATATATGGTTATATTATTTTTAACTAGTAAATTATGTGTATGTAAAAAACTTATGCATAAATTATCAAATAAAGTTGATACACAACAACCAATTCCATTTGGCAATCTTACAAAGTCATTTGATTCATTAAATTGTATATATTTTAATAAATCTTGAAGGGTATTTAATGAACTAGAATAAATGGTATTATTCTTTTTTATTTTT
>JBDNHS010000148.1:0-6168 GCA_041688685.1 Kapaibacterium sp. (SeqCode) | reverse complement strand
TTTACGAGGTTACAAACCCTAAAAAATATTTGTAACCTATTTGTAACTATTGTAACTTTTTATATTAGTATTTAACGTATTTATTTATATTCTTCTAACATAAATACCCACTTATTTTTACCATTAATATTCTTTGGGTATTTGGTTAATCTAAAGTTATTAATACTAGCATATTCTTTTATCCATTTTGAAAAAATGTGTTGTGAAAATACATTTTTTTTAATATTGAAATCTTTTAAATAATTTTCATATAAAACTTTAGTAATATGAACTTCATTAAGACTAATGTTCTCAACATACTCCATAAAATCGGAATTTGTGGATACCAGTAGTCTTTTCTCAGACATTGTATTTGATTTATACTCAGGGAATTTAAAACCGTTATCCTTATTTACTCTTTCAAAATATAATCTTACACAACCAATCATAAAATTATCAAATAATAACCATTCTTTTTCACTCCATCCACTAAAGAAAAAGCAACCAAAATCTTCATATGGTGTATGAACAGAATTGTAATATCTTAAAATCTCTATCTCAAATTTACGTCTTTTGTGAGATTCAGAGTTACCTGTTAAACCATAATTAGAACTTATAACAATTTTTGGCGAATCCTTAATCTCTATTTTTATTTTATCTTTTCCCTTGAGTTCTATTTCGACACCCTCTGTAATAGCACTAAATAAATTTTCAAATGTGAAGTGAGGTTTTACATCATCTATAAAAATTACACTGGTGTCTATAGTAACAGTTTGAAATTTGAATTGACTTTCAGCATTAAAATTTTTGCCGTCTATTTTAGTAATCTTCCTCATTGTAGATATGGACTGCATTATGAAGCCCTTGCCGGTCCCACCTTTAGGGTCGTCAGAAATATCCGCTTCGGTAAACACAACTGCTTTATTAAACCCTGCACAATTATAATTATGAAGTAAGAAGCCTAAAGCAACTTTTAACGCTATATGTCTCTCCAACTCATAAACTTTAGTTTTTCTATGTGTAGCTAAATTTTTTATAAACTTACTATACATACAATCATCAATTTTCGTTTTATTTTCCTCTATATCATAACATAATAAACTAAAATTTCTGGCATTAATTTGACTTCTCCAAATTATTTTATCATTTAAATCGGTGTAATTATGTTCAACTATCTTACCCTTAGTTACTTCTACATAACATTCATTAAAGTAAAAAAATGAAGAGTCCTCCGTGTCTTTATTCAGTTTATCATTAATATTAATGATATCTAAATAACTTGCATACTTTCCTTTATCAATATAGGAGTTAAAACCTTTTAAGAATTTATTATGTAATTCTTCTTTATTTATATTTGGGGAGACATATTCAGGTAAAGAATCAATATAGTCTTTAATGAATCTATTAATATCACTGATTTCAACTACATCTGCAATATTATTATCAATACGTGCCATTATGTAGTTTGAATCATTATCTCTTAATTTAATATTAACGAAACCGTTCATTTTTAGAAAATTATATAATTTATGATGATTAATGTAAACTTCAAACACATCTTTTCTATTTTCTTTTTCCAACCAAAAACAAAACGGTATTGTGTAAATAACCACTGCGCCATTTTTTTGATCCACGTGCTCCACCTCTATCGAATCATTTTCCTTATTTCTTATTATTCTTTTACCGTTGTTATTATCTTTATGTGAATAGAATTGCTGCTCCTTGTATTTGTAAATCGGCTTTGTATAACCATAATTAAAACTCTGTCTTATATATTTTTCTGCTGCACCTGGTGTAGTGGTGTTTGATAAAGCAGCAGCTAATATTTGATTATACGCTATATTATAATCTAATGACCCCCCACCGACAAAACCCCCTATTAAACAACCAACTTTTAATCGTGTATTATGTTTTTCCCCCTCTACCGAGTTTCTTAACCTATCACATTCACGTTTTAAGACGTCGTTTGCTTTTGTCTCTAAGAAAATGTCAATATCATCTATAATATATTTTTTAGTATAAGAATTCTTGCGGTTATTAGAGATATTATTTGTATTTTTGTGTTCAGTCTCTTGATGAGTATTCATATTTTCAATAGTGTTTGAGGGTGCAATTTCAAACACTGTTGAAAATGGGTTAATATGCAGTTCTTCATCATAACTTAAAAAACATAACCTGGATATATCTTTGACACTGCTATCAATACTAATATTGTAAGTGCATTTATAATATGTTTCTATCTTTTTAAATGTCTCTAAGTGATGGTCGCCGTCAATCTTAACTCCCACCTTTATACCTTTACCGCTTGGACTTATAAAACAAAATAGAGTATATTTATCATTCTGAATTTGTTTTAAATTTTTTTCAAATACGTTTTTGTCAAAATCACCTATTTTATAATCTATATCAATTTGAATTATGTTTGAGTGTTTGTCCAATAATCCCCCTCCACGTTTTTTATTAAATGTTCCGCTTAGGCTCACTGCTGGAAGATTATTTCTTTTATATTTAGAAATTTCCTCACTATTTTCAAGACTTCTTAACTCGTTTATACGTTTTTTGTTCGTTTCGTCAGTCATAACCTCAATTAAGAAATCTTTTACTGTATAATTCTTCGCCACAGAGTTATCTTTTGCACCACTAAAATAACTAATTTCATTATCAAATATGCCGTCAAAACTCTGTATTTCAGAAACTGTATGTTTTTTTGACTTAGTCATTATTACATTTCCTTTTTATAAATTTTTAAATATTAGTAACATTTTAGTGTTATAATTTTTAATATATTATATACTTAAAAAATAAAAAAGTTTTTATGAGATGATAAAGGCTTTTACTAAATAATTATTAGTTATCATATTTCTAAAACTCTAACTGAAAAAGTTTAGTTCTTTACTTTGATTTTAAAAGTATCGCCGTCTATAACATCAACGACTTTAACTATTGCAACCGTGTCAACTAATTCATTTACATCTCTACAAACAATATCAATATTGTTATCCTTGCAATTAACAATAATTATACATATTTTTGTAAGGTTACATTTAACAAACGACCGTTTAATTAATGTAACTATAAATAAAAAGAATACTCAATTAAAAGAATATAGGTTATAAAATGAAAAATTACGTTGCATATTACAGAGTGTCAACTCAAAAACAAGGTATTTCAGGCTTGGGGTTAGAATCGCAAAAAGATACGGTAAGAAGATTTATAGGAGATAATACTCTGTTTAAAGAATATACTGAAATAGAATCAGGTAAAAAGAATAATAGATTAGAATTGATTAACGCTTTACAATATGCAAAAGATAACAAAGCAACCTTAGTAATTGCTAAATTAGATAGGTTAAGTCGTAACACGGCATTTATACTAACATTAAGAGATAGTAAAGTAGATTTCGTTTGTTGTGATATGCCAGACGCTAATACCTTGACTATTGGAATAATTGCCATCATTGCTCAAAACGAACGTGAGACAATTTCACAAAGAACAAAGGACGCTCTGAAACAAAAAAAACAACAAGGTTTTGTTTTGGGGACTCCGGCGAATTTAACAAAGGACGCCATTTTTAAATCTGTTTTAGTCCGTAAAGAATTAGCAGCTAACAATGATAACAACAAAAAAGCAACTGCTTTTATCTTATCTTTAAAAACACAAAAAAAATCATTATCTGAAATAGCAACTATTCTAAATTGTAACGGTTTTAGAACATCTAAAAACAAAGAGTTCCAAAAAACAACCGTGTTGAGATTATATAATAAAGCAATTTAAAATTACAGCAGTTTTTAAAGTTTTTATATACTTATAACATCAGTATATGCTTATTTTACTACTAATTCGGAGTTATAATCAGTGAATTTAAAGTGATTAGTGTTGAAAATGGTAGAAAAAATAAAGTAATAATAAATAAAACGTACTTTTTGCGAGTTCATTCTTTTCTGATTTTAATAATATCTAGATAAAGATTATTAAATTTTGCTAATTTATATCAAAAAGTAAGCTTTATTTCTTGCTCTGTTTCTCCATTTCGAGGATTACTTGGCTAAGATAGTATCTTTATTTATGTTCTAGTGCATCAATTATTTTTGAAATTAATTTTAATTGTTCAGTTTCTTTTAAAAGTAATCTGTTGAATTCTAACTCTGAATACTTTGATCCAGAATATACTTTTGGGGTATAATTATAGTTTTTAATAGTTTTGACTAAAGTTATACAAGTTTGATTGTCAATAACTATTGACTTATGGTATTGACCTAATTTAATATTATAAATATTTCCTGAACTAAATATATTAATTTTTAATAGTTGACAATAAACATCTGATTTAAATAATTGTAATTTAGAACAATTATCTATATAAAATGTTTCATACAAGTAACCAATAAATCTATAGTTTTCTAAAAACTTAAAACTACTATTTACAATACACCCTGTTAAAATAATTGATGTTAGTTCAAAATTATGATTATGAATCATTAAATCTCTTTCTTGTAAAAATTCTTGTTTATCCCAATAATGCAACCTATATTCTTCTATGTCATTTGCATTAAAAATTTTGATATAGTAAAATCCTAAAGGATGTTTCATTATTTTTAAATTATTTAAATTAAATTTTAATAAACATCTTATACCTTCTTTTAAATCTTCAAAATGAATATGATTACTTTGATAATCATTAAACAGAATTTGTATTTCATTGATATGCATGTTTATTATTTTTTAAGTTTTTAATAATAATCCCTATTTCTTCTTCATTAACACTAATATTTAAATTCATTACCCATTCTGATATTATTGTGTTATCTAGTTTATCAATCCGTGTTTTAGTTGATAAGTTATTAGTAATGTTTTTAATTTGGAGTTGTTCAAATTGTTTAAACAGTTCTACTATCTCTTCTTTATAATACGTATAATGATGTGATTCAGCTTCAAATAAAAATGCTGGATCTTTAGGATCTTCTTGAGTTACTATAGCACAACTCTTACTAACGTCAATTCTAAATAATGAAAATGAACTTTTAAAACCAATTTCAATATTTAATTTTTGATTTTTTAAATAGTAATAGCAACAAGCAATAATTGTAGTTAATATTTCAATTTTTATTAATTTGATACTATCATGATGTTTTTGATTAGTATTTGAGTTTAATGATTTTTTGTAACTTATATAGTTTTCCAAAAGTTTGTCACTTTTAAAATCCAAAAGTATAATTTTAATATTTATTGTTTCTTTGGATTTTACTAGTTTAGGTAATATCTCAATTCTATTATATTTACCACTAGAACCACTAAAAAACCATATATCTGTATTCTCTGTAGCTTCTTTAAACTTACCTTTTATATCTTTGGGATATATTATACTTAAGCCAACTTTCTTTTTGTATTTTGGTATTAGAATTATAGTTATAATACTTAAAATCAATGTTGTCAAAATACTTATAGATAGATTATCAATAATTAGTTTTAGAAATTCAGCACTCCGAAAACTAATATCAAATATTTCAAGACGAAGTAGTATTAATACTACTAACAATGTAGTCAAACATGAAAAATAGATTATTTTATCTTTTTTAGTAAACAAATTATTATAATCTAACATTACTCTGCCTCTCCTTGCTCTAATTCACTACCCAATCTGTATTTGATATCGTAGTTGATGATAAGGTCTAATTCCTTTTCACTAAAGCCGTAATGCTCCACAAATACCTTGTCCATCTCTTTTATAAATTTGTTTTTCATTTTCATATAAAGCTTTTACTTTTTTAGTTTCTTTTACTTTTTTAGTTTCTAATTAATAACATTTTACTTTTTTTTAAAATTACAAAATATTAATTAAATAGCTCACCTTTTAAATTAATTTAAAAGGTAGAATTTATTAAAATTTCTGTTGCTATTTTAATTGAATCATTATTTCTTCTAATTTCAGATTTTGAAATAATATTACCATCAGATTTCTTTAATATATCATTATCAATAATTACCAAATCACCATTTATTATTCGACTTTTTATAATTGATTTTAACTCATCAATTGTGGCATACGGATTATTAATTCCAATTTCAATTCCTACATCATTATTATGAATGTCCATAAAAAGATGAGTCATTACTTCATTTGTAGGTGTTGAATGCTCATGTGCATCCGAAAATTTTCTAGTAAAAGATTCACCTGCTTTTTGTACATTT
>JBDNHS010000147.1:0-11257 GCA_041688685.1 Kapaibacterium sp. (SeqCode) | reverse complement strand
TTCATTATTAAATTTTGATTTTATTTCAACTATATAAACCGAATTAATTTCACCATTTACTATACCCATCGCATCTATTTCTATCTCACCAACACCGAATATTCTTTTATAAGCATTTGGCAGAAACTCTTGAAGGTGGAACCTTTCACTCATTAATTTTTTTAATGAATTAATAAATAAATCTTCTGTAAACTCACCGAATTTATTATTTAATCCACCAATTTGTTTCCCAACTTCTTTTAATTTTTTCTCTGTTTCTGCTCTAATTAGTCTCTCTTCTTCAAAACTTGCTTGAATAAGCTTTCTCTCTTCTTCTCTTTCTTTATCTCTTTTCAGAAAAATATCATCCATATTCTTTCGACTCTCTGCAAAAAGTGCCAAAATATTTTCATAAGTGTAAGTTTTGTTGGTATTTGTATTGTTTTCCATTATATTCTCTGATTTATTTTATTATTAATTTATGTAACGAAAGAATTTTTAAAATATTATTTTTGTCTTGAAGCCATAACATTTTTAATAGTATTGGGTAAGTTGGTGTTTTATTTTAAGTGATTTTGATAATAATATTTTTAATAATAATTTCTGATATTTTGACATAAAATTAAATTTATTAAAAACTATAAACCACACCACAATTTAATGAATAATAATAAGTTTGTGAAATAAGTTGAGTATTTTCAAAATCTTTATTACTAAAATTAATAAACGATGAACTAAATCTTGGTTCAATACTTAAAGAAAAATCATTGCTCATTGGTATCAAAAAATCTACTGCAAGAGTAAACCATATCATTGACCTTTGATAATTTTTGTTCAAATCATTTTCAGAATCATCAATAGGTAATTCAATAATTGATTTTACTTTTTTTATGTGAGCACTCGTTAGATAACTATAATTCAATCCACCTTTTAAAACATAATCTATTTGTGGAAATATTCTTCTAAAATTAATATAATAACTTAGTAAAATTGGAACGTTAATATGTTCATATTCATTTGTACGAAAACCAAGAATTTTATATTGTTTTGAATTAGAATTGGCTTCATAATTAAATTGTAAGTACTCTAATCCAATATTTAATTTTACCCTTTCATAAATTGGAGTGCTATACATTACTCCCAAATTAAGAGAGCTTTTACTATCTAAATATTCTGGGTCAGTACCCTTATAATCTAAGTTTGGATTTAAAATCATTACGTAAAAAGCAATATCATCTAATTTTGTGCAATCTTTTTTGTCTAATTTATTTGGTTTAGCAATTAAAATAGCACCAAAACAAAATATCAATAGTAAACAAATTATTTTTAATTTAAATAACATAAAGAATAGTATAATAGTAATTTTTAAAATATTATTTTTGAGTTAGTTTTATATTTACCCATAAATTTGTAGTATAAGGAATATTTGTAATACTTTTTACTTTTTGTATATTATTATTTTCACAATCCAAAAGTAACTCCAAAAGTCAAAGACCCAAATTCATTTTTGAAGTTCATTCCTTTTAGTTCTTGGTTGTTATCATTAATATGATTTAAAAATGAAAAGTTATAATTAGGTTCATATCAACTTTCCAATGTTAAAAATTTAAAATCACCTTCATTATCATAATATAACACAATTATACAATCTGTAATTTCAGAACCCAAACCATAATCAAAAATTGCATAAGTACTTTTACTTTCTGGATAAAATCCAATTCTTTGCAATTTTATTTTTTTAAGTACTTTATTTTCTATATCTTTATCATTTTTGTCTAATTTTAGCATTTTAGAAAATTCTTCTTCATCAATTTCTTCAATGTGATGTTCAACATATAATTTTGTTGTATCACCATCTTCATCTTCATAATCTTCAATGATATATGAAATATTTTGTTTGTTTAATTCAATAATATTTTCAATGATATCTTTAATTTTAATTAATTCACCAGTATTAATTGAATTATTTTTGAAATTTAAATCTAATTCAACTTTATTGTTTTCAAAGTTAATATAAATTTGATAGCAATCTTTTAATTCATTAGTATTAATTTCTTCGAAAAATGGTAATTTATATTTTGACATTTTTTCCTATTTATTAATTATTAAAAAAAATCCTATTCCTTAGGCACTGCTACTCCCATTCTACCTCTTATCCAAGCTGCTCTTCTTAGAATATAATTTGTTGGTTTTGCCGGCGACCATCTTCTGGGATTAGGCAAAACGGCTCCAATAAGTGAAGCTTGAGTTTTATTTGCATCACCACAAGATTTGCCGAAGTATGACTGAGAAGCAGCTTCTACACCATAAATACCTGGTCCCATTTCAACAATATTACAATAAACTTCGATTATTCTCTTTTTGCCCCAAATTTGCTCAATTAGAATTGTGAAATAAACTTCGAGTCCTTTTCGCAAATAGTTACGACCATTCCAAAGGAAAGTATTTTTGGCAGTCTGCATAGTGATTGTACTTGCGCCTCTCATTTTACCACCTGGCTTTTGTATTGAATTATATCTTTGTGCTGCTTTTACAGCCCTCCAATCAATTCCATTGTGTCTCATAAATCTTCCGTCTTCTCCACCGATAAAAGCTTTGGGGAAGTTCTTGGACATTTCATCATAACTTATCCAACTTTTTGAGATACCTTCGCCTTCGAATAATCTAAGTATCATCAAAGGAGTAAATAATGGATTTACATATCTATATATAGCAACAAGTGAGATTGAGATAATTATAGACAAATAAATAAAATATATGAATTTTTTGAAGTACATAAATTGAGTTATATTGTTTTTATTGAATAATTTAAAATAAAAAGTAAAAAGCTAAATGTTGTGAAGTTTAAATTAAAGAATATTTCATATTAAATAAAATAATCAATAATAATATTTAAAATTAAATTTTTAAAATAATATAAAAAAAATAGCCCAATGCAATTTTGGGCTATTATAAAGTATTTAGTTATATTTTTTATAATTTTATTAACATAAAGGAACTATCCAGCATCGTTAGCATCTGCTAAAACTAATATTTTATGTGGAATTTCACCATTTTCAGCAAATCTAACAAGTGCACCCAACATTTCTTTATTAACTGACTCACCCTTAGAAGCTATTAAAAGTCCATAAGAAGTGTAATAATTTTCTACAAACATCATTCCAGGTCGAACTAAATTTACTGGTAACCTTTGGACAATTTTTCCATTTACTTTTGACCTATCCATTTCTGCTATAGCCATAAATGCGTCAACAACTTTTCGGTCATACAGGATACCTTTTTTTTGTTGTAAGAAACTCATTGCAGAGCTATATTTTTCTTTGGTATTATTCAAAAATGCTTGTGTATTAATAACTTTAGAATCTTGAATATCTTCTCTATCTCTTTTTATTTTGTATACTGCATTGTGATAATAATCAACTACACCAATAATTGCAGCACCAGGGTGAACTTGATTGCCCTTAAGTCCCATTGGAAAACCAGAGCCATCAATCCTTTCGTGATGTTGGAAAATAATTTCTGAAATATTATCAAACCCATGATGATTACTTAATATTTGTCTTCCAATTTCTGGGTGAAGCGAATATTGTTTAAATTCATTAGGCCTCATTTCATTAGGGTACTTATATAATGCAGAATCATAAAATCCAACTTTACCAATATCGTGAAGTAAACCAGCTACTTTAATTTGGAAAACATCTTCTTTCCCAAGACCTAATATCCTAGCTAATTCTGAGGACTTTTCTGAAACATATTTGGCGTGACTACCATCATAAAATCTTTCAGTAAAACCTACTATACTAGATAATACTTGGAGTGTTTGGAAAAAGTTTTCTGCCAAATCATTACTAAGTCTACCTACCAATCTTTCTAATTCATTTACTCTTTGACTATAATCTTCCAAAGTAATCCCTATTTACTAACTTTTATTAAGAAACTACAATTAATTAAGCATTAAAATTATTAATAAAAATTAATTTATTTCTTATATATTTTTTATTTTTTTATAATTTATAAATAACAATATTTAAACTTAATTATGTTTATTTTATTGTTTTTGTTAATATGTTTTTGGTAAAATTATAAAATACTGTGATTTTTTTCTTTTTCGTCAAAAATATCTTAATCTTTATATAAGACTATAATAATTTCGATTTATTCTAAGAATAATATCATTTATTATTAGTTAATTTTATAATTATAATCTTTAATAATTATTAACGTCCAATATTTGTATTTTTTAATCATATTCAATTATATTGAATCATTACTTAAAACAGTTTACAATAAATCATTAAAAATACATTTTAAATTATATTTCAATTATAAAAAAAGAAAACTCTACCGATACAAATTTATGGAATTCAAAGATTATTATAAAATATTAGGTGTTACTAAAAGTTCAACTCAAGATGAAATCAAAAAAAGTTATAGAAAATTAGCTCAAAAATATCATCCAGACAAAAATCAAGGTAATAAAGCAGCTGAGGAAAAATTTAAAGATATTAGTGAAGCCAATGAGGTATTATCTGATGTTGATAAACGCAAAAAGTATGATAATTTAGGCTCAAGTTGGAATAACTTTTCTAAGCAAGGCGGGGAAAATAGTGATTTCGATTGGAATGAATGGTTCGCAAATAAACAGAATAATCAAGGCAACAACCCAAATAATTACCAAAACAATTATCAAAACGGCAAACAGAAACAAACAGTAAATGATTATTTCTCTTCTGGTGGCGGAGTTTCTGATTTTTTTGAAAAGATTTTTGGCAATACATATAAGCAACAATCTGGTTATGGAGCTAACCAAAACACAAAGCCAGAATATAGTGATACAAGGCAATCAATTAAAGGCGAAGACTTTAAAACAGAAATCGAAATTTCTTGGAAAGAAGCTTATGAAGGTTGCTCAAGAAGATTAAAAGTGAATGGACAAACAATTGAAATTAAATTAAAACCTGGTATAAATGATAATTTTGAGATGAAAGTTAGTGGAAAAGGTTATCAAAGTAAATTAGGAGGCAATCCTGGTGATTTATTGATAAAAGTATTCTATAAAAAAGATGAACTTTTAGAAAGGAAAAATGATGACCTATATCAAAAAACAACTTTAGACTTATATACTTCAATTTTGGGTGGTGAATTTAAACTGCAAACTCTTTCTGGTACAATCAAACTAAATATTCCACCAGAGACAAATTTGGGCAAAATTTTAAAATTAAACAAATTAGGATTTACAAACTACCAAAACTCTGAAATTAAGGGTAATTTATTTGTAGTTATAGATAATATTACATTACCAAATAATTTGACACCGAGAGAAAAAGAGTTATTTATCGAATTAAAAAAAATAAGAAATAATTAATCTTATAAATTAATTATTTCTTAAATATTTGTAGCAATTGCTATATTTGTAAAATTGTAAGATTATTAAGATTTTTAGGTTGTCAATTTATTTAACAATTTTAGAAATAGACTTGAATCTATCAGTACCCGAAACTCTACATAATTCAAATAAAATAGATTCCATTGTTGAAATTATTACTCCTTCACTTTTTAATCTCTCCAAAGCAATTCTTTTGTCATTTATATTTCGTGAAGACACACAATCTTCGATTACAATTGGTTGAAATCCTTTTTCTTTGAAATCAATCGCTGTTTGGAGAATACAAACGTGAGTTTCGATACCAAAAAGTAGAATATTTTTTCTATTTATTTCATTTACTTTGTTAAATATATTGATATTATCAACACACGAAAATTCCATTTTTTCTAAGGGTTGGTATAAAGAGTCTATTGTTTCTCTAAAACTTAACATAGTGTTACCAAGACCTTTTGTATATTGTTCGGAGACAAAAAAGGGAATATCTAAAACCATTAAACCTTGCAATAGTTTATTGATATTTATTTCTAATGATTGATAGTCATAAATATGATGAAACAATTTTTCTTGTGCATCAACTAATATTGCTTGGGTATTATCAGGATTAATTCTCATAATTTTATTCTCTTTTAATTAGTTATATTTTAATTTTAATTTTATTGTCTATTATTAGTTAGTAATTATTATTTTGACCTGTTTAAGACCTAATAAAAGTTACAACATCAACTTTTTCTATTCCTAAGTTTTTAACTTTTTTTGCTATAGAATTTACTGTAAAGCCAGTAGTCAGAACATCATCTAATAATAAAACTTTTTTAACATTTTTAACTTCAATTTGATTTATACTATTTTTATTTTTTTCATTGGTAGAGAAGGCATTCTTGATATTTATCATTCTTTCTGTGGTTGATAAACTCGTTTGTGAAACATTATTCATTGACCTCAACACCAAATCAAAATTTAATTTAATATCAACATGATTTATCAACTCTTCACAAATAAGTTCAGATTGATTAAATCCACGTTCTCTTTTTCTTGCATTATGAATTGGGACACAAATTAAATAATCATATTGATTAATTTTATGTATTTTATCGACTAAAGGTACTAATAATTGACCAATTGTTTTTGCAATTATTTTACGTTTTTGATACTTTAATTCATAAACCAAATTAAAATAATCTCTATTTTTATTACTATCAACTAAACTATAGTAATCGTCAATATATTCTAAGTCTTTACTTTTATTTTGACTTATATCTATTTTAATCTCATCATAGTCAAAAATCATTGGTATATTTAGATAACAACTTTTGCATAAATTATCGTCATAATACCCATATTTATTAAATTTCTCATTATTCTCATTTTTAACTTTTAGTTCAATAAATTGATTACAAACTATGCAAACAGGTGGGCTAAGAATAAAATTGAGTCCAGATTTGAAGTTTTGTAAAGTAATCATAAGTTGTAAATTAGATAAAAGTTAGAAATTTAACAACTTCAATTATTCTGTGATAATTTCTTCATTATTGACGGAATTAACGTTTGAATCAATATTTGAATCACCAACATCATTACTTAAAATAAAAGTATCTTTTTGGAAATAAGTTGAGATAAAGATATAAATAGTTAAAATAATCAAGCCTGTATTTTCGAGTATTTTGCCCCACCCTACTTTTTTTTGTGCAATTTCTGAATAACACCCACAATTTATATCTAATCCCCTTGCCATTGCAGATAATACACCTAAGGTAAATACCAATAACATAGAAAAAATCAAAGTAGAATTTTCTCTAATTTTCAAACCAAATATCAACATTATTCCTGTAGTTAATTCTAACCAAGGCAAAAATAATGCAATTAAATTAATACTAAAATCGGGCAATAGGTTGTAATTCCCAATTTCATTTGCAAATTTTTCAGGAGTTAAGATTTTTGAAATTGCTATAGTTACAAACATTCCCCCTATAAAAAGGCGAAATATTATTTGTAAGTATTTGTTGGATAATATGTTATTAAGCATAAAAAATTGTTTGTTTATTTTATCAAATGTGTATTTTTATATTAAATTTACAACTAAATTGAATATTCATAAATTAACTTATTTAACAAATTAGAATTAGTTTATATATTTTTGTTATTTTTGTTATTTTTATGATATACGATTATATTTTTTAAACATTTTATTTTGAAACAAACTAATGGCATTTATTAGATCTATTTCTGGAATAAGAGCAACAGAAAACGACGGTTTAGTGCTTACTAAATTAAGTGAATATATAATTTCTTTTTGTAATTTATACGGACAAAACGGAATTATTTTTGGTAGAGATGGAAGACAAACAGGGAAATGGATTGAGAAATTAATCGAATCAACCTGTGAATCTTTGAATGTGAAATATAAAAACATAGGTATTGCACCTACTCCTACAATTATGTTAATTGTAGAAAAGTTTGGTTTTGGTGGTGGCATCTCAATTACTGCATCGCACAATCCAAGTCAATGGAACGGACTGAAATTTATAAATCAAGATGGCGTATTCCTTAATCAAATTGAAAATAATCAGTTATGGGATTTGGTAGATAATAAAACTTATAGTTTTGAATATTTGCCTAAAATGAAGACAAATCATAAAAATTATAATGAAGTTGTTAAGGTTTTAGATGATAATAATTTTAATGCATTAGAATATCATTTGAATGAAATATTGAGTTTACCGATTATCAAAAGTAATTTTGAGGAAATGTGTAAGTATTTTAAAGAAAATAATTTTAAAGTTGTAGTAGATGCAGTCAATTCATCTGGAAGTATAATTGTACCAAAATTATTAGAAACATTTGGTATAGAAGTTATAAGATTATTCTGTGATGATACTCAAAATTTTCCACATACTCCAGAGCCGATTTTAGAAAACTTGACTGAATTGATTGATAATGTAAAAGAGACAAATTCTAATCTTGGGATTGCAGTTGACCCAGATGCTGATAGACTTGTAATTATTGCCGAAAATGGTGTAGCAATTGGAGAAGAAAATACAATAGTATTATCAGCTTTATCGCTTTTGGAATATCTTAATTTATCCACGAATTTGCCCATAAATATAGTTGTAAATAGCTCTACAACATCAATGGTCGAAAAAGTAGCAGACAAATATGATGCTAAGGTATTTAGGTCTTCAGTCGGCGAAATTAACGTTGTAGAAGAAATGAAAAAGGTAAATGCAGTAATTGGTGGCGAGGGTTCTGGTGGCGTAATTCTGCCAGAATTACATTATAGTCGTGATTCGGTAGTTGGAGTGGCGTTGATTTTATATTTGTTATACTCTCAAAAATCAAACTTACTAACAATTATTGATAAAATCGGAAGTAGTTTTATGTTAAAAGATAAAATTGCATTTGAAGGAGATTTGGAGATTATTTTACCAAAAATTCAAGATGAATTCCAGAATGACAAGATAATAATGGGCGATGGAATTAAAATTTATTTATCTGATTATGAATGGGTACAATTAAGAAAATCTAACACCGAACCAATCGTAAGAATAATTGCAGAATCAAATTTTGAGGAAGTTTCAAAAAATTTATTGAATAGAGTAAAATCAATTTTTATCAAGAATGTGAAATAAATGGAAATAATTAATATTAATAAAAAAAGATTCTCTAATAATTTTTATTATGTTAATTATGATAATGATTTGACCGACGTAGTTCATTTGGATTTATTAAATAAATATAATTTAGTCAAATTCAAAAAAATTGGAGACGAAGAGTACCAAGAAATTAAGTTAGAAATAGATTTCTATTTTTTTTATGATAAAGCATTAAAATTTTTGGAAAGAGGTCTGAAAACTACTAAAGAGATTAAGCAAAAATTAAACAAAATTAAATGCGATACAACAATAATAGAAAAAATAATTGTTAAGTTGAATGTATATAATTACTTAAATGATACATATGTTGCAGAAAGATTTATCGAACATCTTATCAAACAGAATAAAAGTCTAAAAATTATCAAAAATAAACTTATAGTAAAAGGAATTGATAAGCACACTATTAAAGAATTAATTTCATCAAATGAAAATCTTAATGATTTGGATAATCAAATTGAAGTAATATTGAAATTAATAAGTAAAAAAGAAAAAAAATTATTGAGGTATGAAAATCGTCTTGAAAAACAAAGATATTTGTATCAAAATTTATCAATGAATGGTTTTGAATATAATACTATAAGAAAAGCAATAGACATTTATTTTAAAGAAGATAGCGAAATTAATAGTGAAATTAACATTTATTAGACTAAATTGTGGTTTTGAAGTGTCTATTGTTTAATAGGAATTAATTAGAAACTTCAATAGTAATTTATTAAACATTATAAAAAGGTAAAAAGATGATAAAAGAAGAATTATTAGATGCAATAAATGCACAGATTTCCAATGAGATGTTTTCTTCTAACTTATATTTATCAATGGCTGCGTATTTCCAAACTATAAATCTTAACGGATTTGCAAATTGGATGAGAATACAAGCTCAAGAAGAAATGACTCACGCTCTTAAGTTCTTTGATTATTTATTACAAAGAAACTCACAACCAAGAATAGGTTCGATTCCAAGTCCACAAGTTACATGGGAAAATCCTTTGGCTTGTTTTCAAGGTGCTTATACTCACGAACAAAAAATCACAGGTCAAATTAACAATTTGGCAAATATGGCACTTAAAGATGGCGATCACGCTACTTGGATTATGTTACAATGGTTTATTACAGAGCAAGTAGAAGAAGAAGCCACATCTAATGAAATTGTGGATAGACTTACATTGGCAGGCGACTCCAAGGGTGGTTTGTTTATGTTGGATAATGAACTAAAACAAAGAAAATTTGTTGATAGTACAGCAAAAGCTTAATTGATAAAATAAATAAATATAATTTAATATTATAAAAAAAGACAAGCGATGCTTGTCTTTTTTTATATAAACTTATCTTTTGGTAATTTCATTTTTATTAATAAAAATAATAGAATAAACAATTTTACTTACTTATTTCCAGATGGAGATGCAACATTATTTGTAATATTACCCAAAACAACAAATGACATTTCTACTTCTTCGCTATCAGTAATAATAGTTACTTTACTATTAATACTACCAGCTTGTTTTGTAAGATATTTTGCTTCAATAGCAAAATTTTCTTTTGGATTAAGAACCGTACCAGATTTAATGTTAAGTTTAAGGTCACCTAATTCATTTTTTACATCTAATATTTTTATTTTTCTATCAGTATTATTAGTTAGAATTATTTTTGCAACACCTTCTTTTCCAGCCTCAATATTAGAGAAATTTAATGCTTTGGGAAATAAAGTAAGTGGAACAAATACATCACATTTTAATAGATAATTAACTTTGTCATTATTTGGGTCATTTGTAGTAATGTTAATACTTTTAGATACTTTTCCGCTTTCTTTTGATATATTCAAAGTAACGTCAATGTCGGCTGTTTCGCCTGGTTTGATAACATCTTTGCTAATTGGCGCAGTTGTACAGCCACAGGCGGGCTTAACTGAATGTATCTTTAAGTCTTCATTTCCAGTGTTTTTAATTTGGATTTTTGCTTTTAGTGGTCCATCATTTTTGTTGATTTTACCCCAATCATAATTATTGCCACCAACAAACTCAAACTTTGGTCCTTTGGCGGTTTTGTTATCAGTTGCATTAGAAATATTAGTAGTGAATACTACTAAAAATAAAAGCGTCAATATTTTTTTAAAATTAAAAATATTATTTATCATTTGAATTACTCCAATTTTTCATTTTTTAATTACTTAACTCAATTGCTTAAATCGTAATACACAAAAAACAATGTATATTTTTGAAAAGTAGTAATTATATTATTTATTATT